>NZ_JBICKE010000131.1:0-88738 GCF_043103865.1 Pseudomonas sp. yb_5 | reverse complement strand
GCCCCAGAATCCATCCAGCATTCTAGATCGTTGGGGCAGCTGCGCGACCCAATCGCGACACAAGGCCGCTCCCACAGGGTTGAGCCTGCGGGAGCGGTGTAGCTTACTCAGCTAATTTGTAAGCGATGATGTAATCGCCCATCTTGGTGCCCAGCGAGCCATGGCCGCCGGCAGTCACCAGCACGTACTGCTTGCCGTCCTTGCCGGTGTAGCTCATCGGCGTGGCCTGGCCACCCGCTGGCAGGCGCGCTTTCCACAACTCCTTGCCGTTGTTCACGTCATAGGCGCGCAGGTACTGGTCGAGCGTGCCGCTGAGGAAGCCGACGCCACCGGCGGTGACGATCGAGCCACCCATGCTCGGCACGCCAATCGGCAGGCCGATCGGTAGCGGGGTGCTGTCGCGGGTGGTGCCGTTCTTGTGTTTCCATACCACCTTGTTGGTGAACAGGTCGATGGCGGCGACGTAGCCCCAGGCGGGTGCCTGGCACGGTACACCAAGCGGCGACATGAACGGATGCATGGTCACTGCATACGGTGCGCCGGTGTTCGGCTGCACGCCGCTGGTCTCGCTTTCGCGCTTGCTGCCTTCGGCAACCTGCTCACGCGGGATCATCTTCGACACGAACGCCATGTAGTTGGGCGAAGTGAACAGCAACTGGCGCACCGGGTCGACTGACACGCTGCCCCAGTTGAATACACCGACGTTGCCGGGGTAGACCAACGAACCTTGCTCGGATGGCGGGGTGTACTGGCCTTCGTAGCGCAGCTCGCGGAACTGAATGCGGCACAGCATCTGGTCGAAAGGCGTGGCGCCCCACATGGCCTGTTCGGTCAGCTCTGGGCCGAGCAGGTTGAGGTCGGAGCGGGCCTGGGTTGGCGAGGTGTGGTCGCCTTCCACTGCGCCTTGTGGGGTGGGGATCTCGCGGATCGGCACGATTGGCGTACCGTCGCGGCGGTCGAGCACGTACAGGCTGCCTTGCTTGGTCGGTACGATGATCGCCGGTTTCACACCATCGTCGGTTTTCAGGTGTACCAGGGTCGGCTGGCTGCCGACGTCCATGTCCCACAGGTCGTGATGGGTGAACTGGTAGTTCCAGCGTGCCTTGCCGGTGGCCAGGTCAAGTGCGACCACGCCGGCGCTGTACTTCTCGGCGCCCGGGGTGCGGTCGGCGCCCCACTGGTCCGGGGTCTGGTTGCCCAGCGGCAGGTAGATCATGCCAAGGTCTTCGTCGACGCTGGCGATCGACCACATGTTGGCCGAGTTGCGGCTATACATTTTGCCGGCAGCCAATGGCTTGGTGTCGTCCGGGTTGTTGCTGTCCCAGTTCCACACCAGGTGGCCGTCGTGCACGTCGTAGGCGCGGATCACCCCGGACGGCTCATTGGTCGACTCGTTGTCGGTGACGTGGCCACCGATGATCACCAGGTCACGGGTAATCGCAGCAGGTGAGGTGGAGTAATAGCCGCCGGCAGTGAACGGGCCGATGCCGGTGGTGAGGTCGATCACGCCCTGGTTGGCGAAGCCTTCGCAGACCTTGCCGTTGTCGGCGTTGATGGCGATCAGGCGGGCATCTGCGGTAGGCAGGTAGAGGCGACGTGGGCACGCTTGGGCCACGGCCTGGCCTGCGTCGGTAATTTTCGGCGCCGGGCTGCCGTCGCGGCTGACGTAGCGGTTTTCGTCATAGTACGAGACGCCACGGCACGTCATGTGGGCAAAGCCCTTGAAGGTGCCGGTCGGGCTCTTGACCTGCGGGTCGTAGCGCCAGATTTCCGCGCCAGTGTCCGGGTCCAGCGCCAGCAGGCGGCTGTGCGCGGTGCAGGCGTAGAGCATGCCGTTGACCTTCAGCGGGGTGTTCTGGTTAGTCAGCTCCACCGGGTCGTTTTCGGTGGGCAGATCACCGGTGCGAATGCGCCAGGCTTCTTCCAGACGGTAGGCGTTCTGCGGGGTGATCTGGCGCAGCGGCGAGTAGCGGTCGCCATGCTCGGTACGGCCGTAGGCCTGCCATTCGCCATCGGGCATGGCCGGAGCGGCGCTGGCCATTTCGCTGCTGTCGCGGCCCAGTTCGCCGAACACTTCACCGGGATGGGTGAACTGGCTGGCCAGCGCGCAAGCGCCCGAAGCGACCACCGCCACGCTGAGCAGTGCAGTATTGGCTTTGCTGGCTGGGCCGATCAGCGGGCGACGTGCCCACGGCAGTAGCAACACCACGCCGATGGCGAACCAGATAGCCAGCCGTGGCACCAGTTGCCACCAGTCCAGGCCTACTTCGAGCAGGGCCCACACGGTGCTGCCCAGCAGCACCAGGCCATACAGGCCCAGGGCGATCCGGCGTTGGGCCAGCAGCAGGATGCCCGACAGGGCAAAGCCGATACCGGCGATCAGGTAGTAAAGTGATCCGCCCAGCTGGCTCAGCTTGATACCGCCGGCCAGCAGGGCCAGGCCCATCAGCAACAGCAGCGCGCCAACCAGGCGCGGTAGCCAGCGGCTTCCTTGGTTCGCACCTTCAGTGCTCATCGTAGGTTCTCCGTCAGGTCAAAAAAGGGGTTAGAAACTGCTCTGGATCTTCAGGCCGCCGATCAGGGCGCCATCGACCTGCGACACCCCGCCCGGGTGGCGGATGTATTGCAGGTTGGGGCGTACCGTGAGCCAGTCGGCCAAATGGATGCCGTAGTACAGCTCGGCGCTGTACTCGGTGTCCTGCACTGGCAGGAAGCCTGGGTTGTCGTAGTCGTAGAGGCCGGCGGCCTGGTTGACCAGGCGGGCGTTCTTGCGATAGGCAGGGTTGACGTGCACGCGGGCCAGGGCGAAACCGATGTCGTCCTTGGCGCGGGCATTGAAGGGCCCTTTGTATACCAGTCCTGCCTGCACATAGTTGTCGATGGCATTGGTCTTCTTGTCATGCATCGTGGCGTTGGCGAACACGCTCAAGCCGCGCGACTGGTCGGACGCCAGCGAGGTGACCTGCTGCTGGGCGCCGATCCACAAGCCGTGCTTGCTCGAGCTGCTGCGGTAGGCGGCGCCGCTGATGGCGGCCGGCTGACCGTTGCTGTCCTTGAGAACATCTTGTGCCTTGGCATTACTGTAGTAGTAGCCGGCACGATATTCCCCTTTCAAACCTTGGATACGTGGGGTCCATACCAGTTCGAACGGCATTACCGCACCCTGGGTGCCGCTGCCGCTGAGCTTGAAACCATTGCCAGATTCGAGGTTGGAAGGGTTCTGCTCGAAGACGCCGACCTGTGCGTACAGCTCAGGGGAAAGGTTGTAGCGCACGCGCAGGGCCCACTGGCTGACTGGCCAGTTGTACCAGATGCCACCCACCCAGTTGCCCACCTGCGAGCCGCAGAAGGCCAGGTTCTGGAAGTCGCAAGGGAAGCTGTTGAAGTCCTCGCCTTCACCAAAGCGGCCGAATTTCACATCCAACGCGCCATCGAAGTACTTCTGCTTGATCCACATCTGCGTCAGCCGCCAGGTTTCGCCGCGGCCCCAGACTTCCTGGGCGGAGGTGAAGCCGCCGACACGCGGGTCGTTGATGCGGTCGTTGCTGATGTTGTCGCCGTGGCGCTCGGTGACGGTCAGCTGGAGTTCGGTGTCGTGCCAGCCGAGGATCTTGTCCAGGTCCAGGTGGCTGCCAAAGGTGAACTGGTCGCTGTAGCGCGCGGTGCGGTCGTGGTCGTAGCCGCCGTGCAGGTTGCTGCCCATCTCGCCGGTATAGCCAAGGGTGAAGTCGTAGCCTTTTTCCAGCAGTTCGCTGCGGGTTCCACCCCAGTCGCCGAGCATCCACGGAGAGTCGCTGGCGAACATTTCGCTGGCGCTGGCGGGGGTTGCCAAGGCACTGAGGGCGAGGCCGATGTAACAGGTTTTAGGCAGTTGGAGCATGAGATAGCGCTATCTTTTGATTATTGAAAAAACGGCAAGCGCATCGAAGGGCGGGCCCCTCAATGGATATGGCGACAAGATTGTTCGATGAAGCGTTTCAGCTTGCGGCGGGGAGGATATAGGGGAAACTATAAGAAAAAAAGACAAATTGTCGCAGATGACTGTTGCTGAACGGGCAACAGTCGTCATTAATCGAGGCAGGTGTAGGAGCGGGTTCACCCGCGAATGCGCCGGTTGCCCTGCCATCGTATTCGCGGGTGAACCCGTTCCTACACCGATCTTCGTCGCTTGTGGTTCAGAAGGTGGTACGCAACCCGACTTCCACACTGCGCCCCGGCGCCGGTGCGATATCGCGCAGGATCGAACTGGCGTAGCGCACGGTCTGGTCGGTCAGGTTTTCGCCGCGCACAAACGCCAACCACTGGCTTTGACCAATGTCGAAGCGGTAGCCAACGCTGGCCCCCAGCGTGGTGTAGCCATCGGTGCTGGTTTCGTTGGCGGGTTTGCGGTGCTGCGATGCGGCATGTTGCACATCTACTCGCGCCTGCCAGCGGTCCAGCTCCCAGACCAGGCCGCTGTTCAGGCGTAGCGGGGCGATACGGGGCAGGGGCTCGCCACTGTCGAGGTTCTTGGCCCGGGTATAGTCACCGGACAGCTCCAGCGCGAAGCTGCCGTAACGATTCTCGGCCAGCTGCCAGCGGTCCTGGGCCTCGATGCCGTAGAAGCGCGCCCGCACGCCTTGGTACTGGTATTCCGGGAAGCCTTCATGGTCATGATCGTGATCGTGATCGTGGTCATCCTCGTCATGGTCATGCCCGCCCTCGCGGGTGTTGCCGGTACCAATCAGGCCGATGTAGTTGCGGAAGTGGTTGTAGAACACCCCGACACTGCCTTTATGGGTGCCATTGTCGAAGCGTAGCGCCAGGTCGGCGGAAATGGCTTTTTCCTTGTTCAAACTGGCGTCGCCGACTTCAAAGGCGCCAGTGGCTACGTGCGCGCCATTGGCGTACAGCTCGTAAAAGGTCGGGGCACGCTCGGTGTAGCCGAAGTTAGCGGCCAGCGACCAGATGGGGTCGAGCTGGTACACAGCCCCCGACGACAGGCTGAAGGCGTTGAAGCTGCTGGCGCTGTCGGCGTCGACGAAGTTCTCGTTGCCTTTGGCGTCAGGATCTACGCGGGTGTGCTCCAGGCGCGCACCCAGGCTCAGGTTCAGGCGCTCGTTGGCTTGCCACTGCTCGAGCATGAACAGTGCCACGCTGTCGGTATCGGTATGCGGGACGAAGGCTTCCTCGCCGAGGGCCGAAAACTCGTTACGGCTGACCTGGGCCCCAATGACCCCTTCCACTGGTCCGAGCGGTTGGTGGCGGGCTTCGATACGCGCTTCGTAGCCTTTGTTCTTGAAGGTGGTATGGACCTCGCCTTCTTCGATTTCTTTGTGCTCGTAGTCGGTGTAGCCGGCATCTACCTTGACCGAGCTGAATGGGCCGTCCAGATCGCGCAGTTCGGAGGCGAAGGCGTAGTGATCCTGTTTCATGTCCAGGCGTACGCCGGACTCGGCCACCGAGCCATAGTTGCTGTCGTAGCCGCTGTACGACAGGCCGGCGTAGCCGTGGTCCCAGTGGTAGGCACCACCGATTGCGCCGCCGTCCTGGCGACCGTCGCTGTTTTCCAGGCGGTGTTTGCTGCCGGGCTCGTCGGCATCGCGCACCTTGGCGCTGCGGGCGTAGCCAGGGATGCGCAGATCGTTGAACTGGCGACTGTTGGCGTCCAGGTGCAGGGCGAAGGCACCGTTACCGGCCTCTAGCTTGCCGGCACTGCTGCGGGTGGTGTCGGCACCGCCGTAACGCAGTTCACCGGCACCGTGAATGCCCTCGATCGGCGAGTCCGGGATGCGGTTGTCGAAGGTGTTGACCACCCCGCCAATGGCGTTGCCGCCGTAAAGCAGGGCGGCCGGGCCACGGACGATTTCGATGCGGTCGACCGTCACCGGGTCCAGGGGCACGGCGTGGTCATAGGACAGCGACGAGGCATCCAGGGCGCCGACGCCGTTGCGCAGAATGCGGATGCGGTCGCCGTCCAGGCCGCGAATGACTGGTCGGCTGGCGCCAGGGCCGAACCAGGTAGAGGCGACACCGGGCTGCTTGTTCAGGGTTTCACCCAGGCTGCCGTGCTGTTGTTGCAGCAGGTTTTCGCCTTCGAGCACGGTGCTGGGGGCGGCCAGTTGGCGGTTACCCAACGGGTTGGCGGTGATGACCTGTGGTTCGAGTTCTACGGCCTGGCTGGGGGATGCAGCCAGCCAGAGTGCGATGGCAAGGGGGGAGAGGCGAAGCGGTGTGTGCAGCATGGGGATGGGGCGTTCCTTGGCAGATGCTTTTTAGTGTTACAACATAACATAACTATTCCATCACAGAGGTTTTGCCGCTGACCAGCGATTTTTCTGTCGACTCGACGGATCCCGCCCACCACTACACTCGTGTAAGGTGCGCATCTTTCCTACGGAGCACAGCATGAGCACGGCCCAACACAACGCGCTGCACGGCAAGACCCTTGAACAGATCCTCACCGAGCTGGTGGCGCATTACCAATGGCCTGGCCTGGCCGAGCGTATCGATGTGCGCTGCTTCAAGAGCAACCCGACCATCAAGTCGAGCCTGACGTTCCTGCGCAAAACACCGTGGGCGCGGGAAAAGGTCGAGCAGTTGTACGTGAAGCTGCAGCGCCAGGCCTGACATGTCGCGTCGCCCTTGGCTGACCGGCATGGCTGTGCTGGGCTGGTTCGGCCTGGCCGTGCAGGTGAACCTGGTGCTGCTGGCGCGTTGGCAGGAACAGGCCAGCCTGATTGGCGGCCTGATCAATGTGTTCGGCTACTTCACCGTGCTTACCAATACCCTGGTGGCGACGGTGCTCAGCTATGCCGCGTTCGGTCGAGAGGGTCGTGGCAAACGCTTTTTCCTGTCGCCCTCGGTAAGCTCTGCAGTGGCCGTCAGTATCGTGCTGGTGGCGCTGGCCTACAGCGTGCTGCTGCGCCATTTGTGGCAACCACAGGGTTGGCAATGGCTGGCGGACGAGTTGCTGCACGACGTGATGCCGGTGCTGTATGCCTTGTACTGGTGGTGCGAAGTGCCCAAGGGCAGTTTGCGGCTATGGCATTTGCTGGTGTGGGCGGTGTACCCGGCGGTCTACTTTGGTTATGCGCTGTGGCGGGGGAGCGAGATTGGCGTGTATGCCTACCCGTTTATCGATGTGGCGAGCCTGGGGTATGGGCAGGTGATGCTCAATGCGCTCGGGGTGCTGGCGGGTTTCTGGGGGATAGGGCTGGTGTTGCTTGGGCTGGATCGGTGGCGGGGGCTGCACAGACTGGCCTGACCTGTACCGGCCTCTTCGCGGGCAAGCCCGCTCCCGCAGAGAAATCACAAGCCCAGGGGCTGTGGTATTCGCTGTGGAAGCGGGAGACACGCGGCCGGGGTGTCAGCAGCGGGGCACAAGATTTCTGACATCCCCAAATGGCCTGGGCCGCGATGGCGTCTTAGTGCTTCTTCCCTTGCATGCTCGAAACCCATTGCTCGCTGCGACTATGCCCACTGGTCCTCAACACGCCCAGGTCCAGCGCATTTTCGCCATCCGCCGCCATTTTGCTTTTGGCTATCTCGGCGATTGCCGTGCCCAGGTCCACCGGTGAGTTGGACGCATCCAGCGACAGGTCTCGGCGATAGTCATTACCGCTTAGCGTTTCCTGGGTGACCGAGTTGGCGTCGAGCCTCACGTCACCCTTGGCCGACTGCAAGCGTGCCCCCACCAGATGGGCGCTGCCACCGACCTGCAGGTCGATGCCGTCGCTGCTTTTAAGCGTGGTCTGACGCGCCACATTGTCGCGCTGTGCATGCGACACGTCGAGGCTGACGGTTGGCGAGAACCCTGGGTCTGCCTTGCTCAGGGCCGAACCGGCCGTTTTCTCGACCTTGCCTCCCAGCGGGCCAGCCACCGATTTGGCCGCGTTGACATAGCCCTGCGGGTTTTTCTCCTGGCTCAGCCTGACATCGCCCTTCACGCTCAGGGTGTCGACGCTGTCCTTGAGGCTGGCGATGCGCAGGTCACCGTCGATTGTGCCGCCAATATGCCCTGCATCCAGGGTGGCACTCTCGATGCGGGTATCGCCACGGCTTTGCAGGTCGATGCGCTCGGCGCGCAGGTCACTGGTATTCCAGGTGAGGTTGTCGCGCTTGTCGAGCTCAACCTTGAGCCGGCCATGCAGACCGCGGGTGTCCAACGCGCCCTTGGCCATGTTGAAACCGGCGCCGGCCGAGATGTCGAGGTTGTCGCGTCGCTCCTGGCTGGAAGAGGCTTCAACCAGCATGCCGCCATTCGAGGCGTCGAGGGTTATCTGTTCGGCCGAGGCCTGCAGACCTTGCAGGTGCAGGGCGATGTCCTCGCGGGCGCTGCTGCTCAGGGTCAGTGTGCCGTTGCTGGCAAACTGGGCATCGACCGCCTGCCGTGCTTGTTCGTCTTGCTTGCCGTGGCTGAAGTGGCCGCCGATGGCTCCCCCCTTGGTCTGGCCAGCCTTGGCCGCCAGCTCCATGCCGCCACCCAGGTTGCTGCCCGCGGCTTGCTGGGTATTGCTGGCCGCCTTGACCTGCAACTGGCCGCCACTCTGCACCTGTATGTCGCCGGCCTTGGCCTCGCGGCTACCAATGCGCGTGCCTTCGAGCAACAGGTCGCCTGTGCTGGTCAGCTTTACCTCGCCCTTGGCGTCGATTTGTGCCACTTGTGCCTTGCCCTGCGTGCTCAGCTTCTGGCCATGGTCCAGATAACCCCGGCCATCGACACCGGTGCTGCCCGGGCGGTTGCCGACTTTGGCCCAGGCATTGCCATCGAGCTGGCGTGACTGCTGTTCGGCCTGGTCGGTCGCCTGGGGTAAGGCCAGCGACCCGGCACTGTGCATGACCACGCTGCCTTCACCGCCATCGATGTGGGCCCCTTCGTAGCGGCCATCGCTGCCCAGCTGTACCTGGATACCCTGTTGCCCGTAAAGGCTACCGGGCACAGCGCTGCTGGCAATATCCTTTTTATCCAGCGAACCCCCTTTGCCGGCGGCGCGAACATTCAGGTCCTCGCCGGTGCTGGTGTCCAGGCGCGCGTCGCCACCATAGGCCAGACGTTGAACGGTGGTTTCCTGGGTATTTTCGGCGGCGTTCATCTGGTGTTGCTGCGCCTCAATCTTCAGCGAGCCGGCATTGGCCCGCCAGGCTGTGCCCTGGTCGGCCAGTGTCTCAGCCTTGACCTCGACCTTTGCTGCGGAGAACTCGCTTACCTGAGCGATTCCACGGCGCTGGTTTTCCAGGCGCTTGAGGTGTTCGACCGTCATGTCGGCACCCACGCTGGGCGGCGCCATGGCGTCTTCGGGCGAGGCTTGCTGGAAGCGCGGGGCTTCCTCACCCAGCACCAGGCGCTCGATAGGGCGGGTCAGGTCGCGGTATTCGATGCTGGCGCCCAGGCTACCCGACCAGTCGTCACGGGTTTGTTCATGTTCATGGGTATCCTGCGCCGCACGGTTGTCGATGCGTTCGGCGGTCACCTGCAGGGTGTTGCCGGCCTCGACGTGCGCGGCCTCGGTGAGCAGTGCATCACTGCGCAATTTCAGATCGCCGCTGGCCTGCAACTCGCTGCGCTGCACCTTGCTTTCGCGTTCGGCTTGCACCTCGCGATTGTGATGGCCTTCGAACAAACTGCCCAGACGGTCGATGCCACCGGTTACCGTCAGCCCGCCACCGCTTTCGGTGGTGCTGGTGGCTGTGTCACGGTCGTTGCGGGTCGCCCCCAGTGTCACTTCCCGCGCCTGCACATCGAGGTCGCCGGCAGTGGCCTGGACCTTGCTGCCGTTGACCTGCAGGTGCGCGCCGCTGCTCATGCCCACCGAGGCGCCTTTGAGCTCACTGGCAACCTGGGTGGTCGCGCGCTGCTTGCCGGTGGTGGTAACGACCTCATAGGCCACGCCAGCCGCGTACTGGCGGGACTCGGGCTTGCCATCCTCGGCTTCCTGGGTCTGTCTGGCGCTGGCCGTGAAACCGCGTTGTTGGTCGCGGGTTTCGCGTTCATCGACCGATTGCGCACTGCCAATCAGCAGGTCGCCTTTGGCCTCGACTTGCAGGTGCTTGCCCGCTTCGACCTTGGCGCCCTGGATGCGCATCTCTTCGGCGCTGGCCAGGCGCAGGTTGCTGGTCGAGCTGACGTCGCTGACCAGTACCTGCTGTTTGCGGTCCGTGCTTTCGTGCGTGCTGCCGATCAGGCCGAACAGCTTACTGTCGCTGGTGCGCTGGGTGGAGGTCGTGCTGCCATGGTCTGCCTCGATGGCCAGCGAGCCGTTCTCGCTGTAGAGCACCGCGTCCTGTTTGCCGAACACGGTGCTGCCTTTGATGGCAACCTGGTCGGCTCTCACGGTGAGCTCGCCATCGCTGGTTACCGTGCTGCCCGCGACGACCTGGCCCTCGGTGTCGTTACCTTTGCGGTCACCAAAGAATGTGCCGGACACCAGGTCGCCTCGGTAGTCGCGTTGGGTGCCGTGTTCCTGCAGGGTGGTGGTGCCGATGTCTGCCTGTTTTGCCTGGATAGCCAGATCGCCGCGGCTGTGCAGGCTGCTGCCCTGCACGTTGAGGTTGTCGCTTGCCTTTATCGACATGTGCCCGGCGCTCAGGGTACTGCCCTTTGCGGTTTCCTTGAGCTGGTTGCTATCGCTGTCACCGCGCCATAAGTCCTTGCGATGACGCACCTGCTGTTCGATGCGCTTGCTGTCGATGCCGGCGATGATGTCCAGGCCGGCACCACTGTCGACCGTCAGCTCGTTACCGGCGTCCAGCTTCGCTGCGGTCATGCGCATGTCGTCGCCGGACTGCAGCAGCACGCTGTCAGTGCCCAGCAATTGACTGCCCTGTTGCTGTTGGTGGGTGGTGGTGGTTTTGCTGTTGTAGGTTTCGCGGGTGACGAACCAGAACTTCTTGTTCCAGCTATCACTGTCGTGCTTGATGTGCTCGATTGTCTTGGCATCCAGTGTGAGCTTCTTGCCGGCCCTTGCTTCGATTCGCTGGGCCTGGCCGTCAACCGTTTCAAGCATCAGGTCATCGGCAGCGGTGAGTTTCAGTAGGCCACGCTCGCTGCGCAGCTCGGTCGGGCGGTCGCCAGTGCCGCTGACATGCAGGCCCCCGGCCGAGCTGATGTCGACCCCCTCGGTGCCCAGAATCTGCGAGGCCCCCACACGCACACCCGCGCCTTCGGCAGTACTTACCACACGGATACGCCCGGCGCGCATGGCGCCGAACAGGCTGGCGTCAATGCTCGAAGAGGGGCTGGGCAGGTGTTCGACCACCTCGCCGCTGCGGCTGTCGATACGGTTGCGACCGACGGTGATGTCGAGCGTTTCGCTGGCCATGAGCAGGCCTTTGCTGTCCACGCGCGGTGCGATCAGTTCGAGTGCGCCACCGGCATTGCTCTGGCCATGCTCAAGTACCTGCAGGGTCCCACTGGCAGTGAGCGTATCGAGGTACCTGAGCTGCTGCTCCTCGAATTGCGGGGTGCCCACCACGAAGCCCGCGCGGGTGGTGTTGATGAAACTGCCGCCGTTGAGGGTGATGCCATTGGGGTTGGCCAGGATGTAGTCGGCCGGGCGCCCGAAGATTTCCTGTGGCCCCTCGATCAGCGAGGCGTTGCGGCTGACCACTTCGTTAAGAATGGTCGAGGCGGCCTGGCCCTGAAACTGCGGGTTGGCCGCCAGGGCACCGGCCAGTTGCGATTGCCCGGCTGCGGTGGCGTTGTTCAGCACCAGGCCTGGGGTGCCAACGTTGTAGTCGATGAACTGGTTATGTGACAGCCCCCTGGCGTTGGGCGGCACGATGTCGATGACCGGTACCCCGTGGCCGTTGTGGATGACCGGGGTACCCCCGGGGCCGCTGGCTGCTTCCAGCCCGGTCTGAGCCAGTGCGGCGCTGGGCCCGAACACCGCGAAGAAGATTGCCCAGCGCAAGGTATCCGGGCGAACAGGCGGTAACTGCGAGAGTGTTTGCATTTTCTCGTTCTCTTTGTTGTGGGTGAATCAGATGCTCAGTGTCCAGTCCAGTACCCAGAAGCCGGGCTCCAGCCGCGGGCGGGGCAGGTCGCTGGTGTACAAGGCGCGTTGGTAGTCCAGGCGCAAGCGGCTGCCGGGCAGGCTCAGTTCCAACCCTGCGGCGGCCCCGGCCAGGCGCTGTGACGGTTTGCCTTCGGCGGTACGAACCCAGCCCTGGTCCAGGCCGATGTAGGGGCGTATCTCGAAGGGGTGGGCCCAGGTCAGTGGCAGCGCTTGGCTGAACGTATTGCGCCAGACGGCGCTGCTGGCACCGGAGTAAGTGTGCAGACGAAAGCCGCGGACAGCCGAATCGTCGCTGACCAGCAGTTGTTCGACGGCAGGCAACAGGTCGCGGCTGTACTGCAGGGCCAACTCGCTCTGCCAGCGCCAAGGGTTGGGTGCCGGGCCCTGACGCAGGTGCAGCAGGTTGGCGCGGTATTTGCGAAAGTCCGGGCGCAGGCGTTGAGCACCCAACGGCGAACGGTCGGCACCCAATGCGTCAATGCCTTGGGCAACGCCGAAGTAGCCGTTCCACAAGCCACTTTCGAGCCACAGCAGGTTGATCCCGGCCTCTACCGTGGTCAGCGTCGGGCTCTGCTGGACGATAACCGCGCCAGCGCTGCGGTTGACCAGTTGCTTGCGGTCCAGCCGGGCACTGGCGCTGAGCAGGCCTTGCTGGTTGCGCCACAACACCCGCTCGATACTCAGGCCCTGATAGCTGCTGCTGCCGTCGACAGCCTTGTCGCTGTAGGGGAGGGGGGCTTGATAACGTAGCTGGCTGGCGCTGAGGGCAAAGGTCCAGGCGCCATAGGGGATGCTGTAGTACAGCGACATGCCTTGGCTTTGGCCGGGCGTATCGAGCACCGTGCTGGTCAACGACAGGCGCAGCTCATCATTGAGGCCAAGCGGGCTGTCCAGGCCAATACCGAGGTTGAGGCGGTGGCGGCCGGTCAGCTCGCTGCCCCGGTTGTCGAAGCGGCTGTCCAGGTGCCAGCGTGAACCAACCTTGCCTGGCTGCACGACCACGCGGGTGCCGCCCTGCAGTTCGCCGGGCAGCAGGGTGGCGCCCAGCTCATAGGCGCGTAGGCGGTTGAGCTGGTCCAGGCCTTGCTCAAGGTCGGGCAGGTACAGTGGCTGCCCGAGCAGGCCAGGGAAGGCGCTGGAGAGGGACAACGGCAAGTCGGGGCCTGCCAGTTCGATGGTTTCGACAAAACCTTCGACAATGACGATGTCCAGCGGTATGCCCTCTTCTGGGGGCTGCCGCAGGTAGGGTCGGCTGGTTGGGTAGCCGGCTTGAACATAGCGTTGGGTGATGGCTTTGAGCAGCCGGTTGATGTCGGCGATGCCCATGCAGGCAGGTGTGAAAGCACGGAGCGTCGGCGCCAGTGCCGAGCTCGAAAGCCGATGCATGCCAGCCACGCGCACGCCATCGACTGCCCAGCAGTGATCGTCGTGCGGGCGGCGGGAAGTGGTGGTGTTGGTCGGTTCAACCGGGGCGGGTATACGCTGCCAGCGTTCCAGCCGCTGCTGTTGCTCCAGCTGCCGCAGCCCCTGCTGTTGATCGCGCAGCTGCTGGCTGGCAGGGTCGTCGGCCAGCACCTGGGGGATGGACAGCAAGCCAGAAAGGCAACCGGCCGACAGCCAATGGGCGATGCGGTGAATCAGGCACGGCATTGAAGCACCCCGCAAATGATGTACGGTTTTCGTACTCGTCTGCGTGGATGCTAAAAATTAAGTCATTCGCCTGGATGCAGTACCCTGCCTAAGCACCTGTAAGGCAGGTTCTCGCAAAACGGTGGGAAGGTTCCTACAACCGTTACCGGAAGGCCCTATATCAAGGCCGGATCTCGATCAGCGTTCCATCCCGTACCAGATCCCACACTTCCTGCATGTCGCGGTTGCGCATGGCGATGCAACCATCCGTCCAGTCCAGGGTATGGAAGTACCATTCCGGGTATTCATCGTTGATCGGCGTGCCGTGAATCATGATCATGCTGCCGGCATTCACCCCTGCCCGGGTCGCGCGGGCGGCATCGCTGATGTTCGGATAGTTGATGTGCATGGCCAGGTTGAAGCGGTCGCTCTGCTTGCGCCAGTCCAGCCAGTACAAGCCCTCTGGGGTTTTCTTGTCGCCTTCGCGTTCCTTGGCACCCTTGGGCTGCTTGCCCAGCGAGATGCGGTAGGTTTTCAGCGGCTCGCCACGGCTGATCAGCTGCAGCCGGCGCTCGGACTTGATCACCAGCACCTTGTCGATCAACGGTTGCATGGCTTGCTGCGAAGGCGATGGGGATTGCGCTGCCGGCACGGGCTTGCGGATGATGGTTTCGGTGAAGGCCGCCTGGGACACCGAGGTAACGCAAAGGCAGAAGAAGGCAAGCAACCAGCGCATGGAACAGTATCCCTGAAGGCTTTTAGGTGTGTGGCGACACGTTCATCGGCGGCAGGTATTCATGGCCTATGGGGTAGTGCTGGCCGATGCGGTCGCGATAGTAGCATTCTAGTGTGCGGGTGACGGTGCGGAAAGCCAGCTCGTCCCACGGTATCTCATGTTCTTCGAACAGGCGTACCTCCAGGCTTTCCACACCGACGGCAAAGTCCAGGTCCGCCAACTCGGCGCGAAAGAACACATGCACCTGGCTGATGTGCGGTAGATCGAACAGCTGGTACAGGGATGTCGGCCCGACCCGGGCGCAGGCTTCCTCGACGGTTTCGCGACGCGCGGCCTGGTCGAGGGTTTCGCCGTTTTCCATGAAACCGGCGGGCAGGGTCCAGAAGCCCCGGCGCGGTTCGATGGCGCGGCGGCACAGCAACACCTGGCTACCCCAGGTCGGCAACACGCCGGCCACGATGTTGGGGTTCTGGTAGTGGATGGTCTGGCAAGAGCCGCAGACGTACCGCAGGCGGCTGTCGCCCTCGGGGATCTGCTGAGTGACCGGTTGGCCGCACGCGCTGCAGAATTTCATGTGTGGTTCCTTATGTTCAAGGCTATCTTGGCGCGGCCACCGTGCCGCCGCAAGCGCTGGGGCTTGGGTGCTTCGCGGCTTTGGTGCATCATGCAACACAGGACCTGGATACGAGCGTGCGCAATGCTGGACGAGCTACTTCGCCGAATGAGCAACCACCAACCCGCGTCATTGGAAACCGACAGACGGTTCCCTGAAGCGGCGGTCCTCTTGCCCATTACCCGCAGCGAAGCGCCCGAACTGGTTTTGACCCTGCGTGCCAAGGGTCTGTCTACCCACGGTGGTGAAGTGGCCTTTCCCGGTGGCCGTCGGGACCCGGAAGACCCGGACCTGGTGTTTACTGCCCTGCGCGAGGCTGAAGAAGAAATAGGCCTGCCCCCTGGCCTGGTGGAGGTGATTGGCCCGCTCAGTCCGCTGATCTCGCTACATGGCCTGAAAGTGACGCCATTCGTCGGGCTTATTCCCGACTTCGTCGAATATCGCGCCAATGATGCCGAGATTGCGGCAGTGTTCACCGTGCCGCTGGAGTTCTTCCGCCAGGACCCGCGTGACCATACCCACCGTATCGATTACCAGGGCCGTAGCTGGTTCGTGCCAAGCTATCGCTATGGCGAATACAAGATCTGGGGGTTGTCGGCGATCATGATCGTCGAGTTGGTCAACCTGCTGTTCGATGCCGGTATCAGCCTGCATCAGCCGCCGGAGCGTTACATCAAAAATTGAGCGGGGCCTGACCCGCCGTCTGCGTCGCAGCCTGAGGAACAAGCATGAAATATCGCCTGGGTGACCTGCGGGTCGAGAGCCACCCCACCAGTTGGACCGCACCCAACGCCACGCTCATTGGCAGCGTGCGCCTGCAAGCCAATGCCAGTGTGTGGTTTGGCGCGGTGTTGCGCGGGGATAACGAGCTGATCGATATCGGCGAAGGCAGCAACGTGCAGGATGGCACGGTGATGCACACTGACATGGGCTCGCCACTGACGTTGGGCAAGGGCGTGACCGTTGGCCACAACGCCATGTTGCATGGCTGCACGGTGGGCGACTTCAGCCTGGTCGGTATCAACGCCGTGATCCTCAATGGTGCGCGCATCGGCAAACACTGCATCATCGGCGCCAACGCACTGATTGCCGAGGGCAAGGAAATCCCGGATGGTTCGCTGGTGATGGGCTCGCCGGGCAAGGTGGTACGCGAACTGACCGAGCAGCAGAAGCGCATGCTTGAAGCCAGTGCCGCACATTACGTGCACAATGCCCAGCGCTATGCGCGGGATCTGGTGGTTGATGATGAGTGAAGTGGTCGAGCGGCCGGTGGCTTCGCCGTGTGTGAGCATTTGTGCGCTGGACGAGCAGGATATCTGCACCGGCTGCCAGCGTACCGTGGCGGAGATTGGCCGCTGGGGGCGGATGGACAATGCTGAGCGCCGGGCGGTGCTCAAGCGTTGTCATGAACGGGCAGTAGAAGCCGGCCTCATCTTGCAGGCCTGACGCGAACCCTGTAGGAGCGGGTTTACCCGCGAACACCGGCGAAGCCGGTGCCATGCACCGCAGTGGCAGCTTCGCGGGCACGCCCGCTCCCACAGGTACAGCGACAGCCTTGAGGGCTGCACAACATCTGTGGGAGCGGGTTTACCCGCGAACGGCCCAGCGGTAATCTGTACGGCTTGCCCACAGACAGCCCGCCATGTTCTATCTGATTGCCTACATCAGCAGCGTAGTGCTGATCAACTACGCCTTCTCCAGTGCCCCGCACCTGGATGTCATCTGGTCCGCCTGGGGCGGCCTGGTGTTTATCCTGCGCGACATGGTGCAGACCCGCTTCGGTCATGGCGCACTGTTCGCCATGCTGGTGGCACTGGTGCTGTCCTATGTCACTTCGGAGCCGGCGATCGCGCTGGCCAGCGCCAGCGCATTTTTCATTTCCGAACTGATCGACTGGCTGGTGTTCAGCATCACCCGTCGACCCCTGCGCGACCGCCTGTGGCTCAGCTCGGCGCTGAGCATCCCGGTGGATACCTTCATTTTCTTCGGCATGATTGGCGCTTTGACCCCGGCAGTGATCGGCACCGCGATGGCCTCGAAGTTCGCCGGTGTAACGGCGGTGTGGCTGGCCATGGCATTTCGCGCTCGGCGGGCCGCCGTCGCCGGTTGATGGTGTAGAATAGCGGTCCTTTTTCAGCGGGTGGCGTCTAGCCTGGCGCGGCCCCGGTTGCCTTCGAGGACCTGAAATGACCCGTATCGGAACCCCATTGTCGCCCACAGCGACCCGTGTACTGCTCTGCGGCTGTGGCGAGCTGGGCAAGGAAGTGGTAATCGAACTGCAGCGCCTGGGCGTCGAAGTAATCGCCGTCGACCGTTACGCCAATGCACCGGCAATGCAGGTGGCGCACCGCAGCCATGTGGTCAACATGCTCGATGGCGTTGCCCTGCGCGCGGTGATCGAAGCCGAGAAGCCGCACTACATCGTTCCGGAAATCGAAGCCATCGCCACCGCCACCCTGGTCGAGCTGGAAAACGAAGGTTTCACCGTGGTGCCGACCGCCCGCGCCACCCAGTTGACCATGAACCGCGAAGGCATTCGCCGCCTGGCTGCCGAAGAACTGGACCTGCCAACCTCGCCGTACCACTTCGCCGACACCTATGAAGACTACGCCAAGGCCGTAGCCGACCTGGGTTACCCGTGCGTGGTCAAACCGGTGATGAGTTCGTCGGGCAAGGGCCAGAGCCTGCTGCGCAGCGATGCTGACCTGCAGACGTCGTGGGACTATGCCCAGGAAGGCGGCCGCGCTGGCAAGGGCCGGGTGATCGTCGAGGGTTTCATCGACTTCGAGTATGAAATTACCCTGCTGACTGTGCGCCACGTGGGCGGCACCACCTTCCTCGAGCCCGTCGGCCACCGTCAGGAGAAGGGCGATTACCAGGAGTCCTGGCAGCCACAGGCCATGAGCCCGAAGGCGTTGGCCGAATCGCAGCGCGTGGCCAAGGCGGTCACCGATGCCCTCGGCGGTCGTGGCCTGTTTGGTGTGGAGCTGTTCGTGAAGGGCGACCAGGTGTGGTTCAGCGAAGTGTCGCCGCGCCCGCATGACACCGGTCTGGTCACCCTGATTTCCCAGGATCTGTCGCAATTCGCCCTGCATGCCCGCGCCATTCTCGGCCTGCCGATTCCGGTGGTGCGTCAGTTCGGCCCGTCGGCCTCGGCAGTGATCTTGCCCGAAGGCCAGTCCCAACAGGCCAGCTTCGCCAACCTGGGCGCAGCGCTGAGCGAGCCGGATACCGCCATTCGCCTGTTCGGCAAGCCGGAAATCAATGGCACCCGCCGCATGGGTGTGTGCCTGGCGCGTGACGAATCGGTCGAACTGGCGCGGGCCAAGGCGACCCGTGCTTCGCAGGCGGTCAAGGTCGAGTTCTGATCCGAGAGTGCTGGGCTGCTTTGCAGCCCTATCGCGACACAAGGCCGCTCCCACAGGGATAGCGCAGCTTCCAGGCTTATGCGATCCCTGGGGGGGGCCTTGTGTCGCGATAGGGCCGCAAAGCGGCCCCAGTGGCTTACAGCGTGGTATTGCGCGTCTCTTTCAGGCAAAGCACGGCAATCAGGCTGATCACCGCCGCCACCGACACATAGCCCCCCACCCAGCTCAACCCCCCCATGCTCACCAGTTTCTGGGCAAAGAACGGTGCCGCCGAGGCGCCGACGATACCGCCCAGGTTATACGCCGCCGAGGCACCGGTATACCGCACGTGAGTCGGGAACAGCTCTGGCAGCAGTGCCCCCATCGGCGCAAAGGTCACGCCCATCAGGAACAGCTCGATGGCCAGGAACAGCGCCACACCCGTGGTCGATCCCGAAGTCAGCAGTGGCTCCATGGTAAAGCCCGACGCTATCGCCAGCAGGCCGCCGACGATCAGTACCGGCTTGCGCCCGTAACGGTCACTGAGCCAGGCCGACAATGGTGTGGCCAGGGCCATGAACACTACCGCGAAGCACAGCAGGCCAAGGAACGTTTCGCGGCTGTAGCCCAGTGTGGTCACGCCGTAGCTCAACGAGAACACCGTGGAAATATAGAACAGTGCATAGCACACCACCATGGCCGCAGCGCCCAGCAGGGTTGGCAGCCAGTATTTGGAGAACAGGTCGACCACCGGCATTTTCACCCGCTCGTGGCGGGCAACGGCCTTGGCAAACACCGGGCTCTCTTCGAGCTTCAGGCGCACATACAGACCAACCAGTACCAGTGCGGCGCTGAGCAGGAACGGAATGCGCCAGCCCCACTCGCGGAACTGCTCGTCGCTGAGCACCAGGGCCAGAGTCAGGAACAGGCCGTTGGCAGCCAGGAAACCGATTGAAGGGCCCAACTGTGGGAACATGCCGAACCAGGCACGCTTGCCTTCCGGAGCGTTTTCGGTGGCCAGCAGGGCCGCTCCACCCCATTCGCCGCCCAGGCCCAGGCCTTGGCCAAAGCGCAGCAGGCAGAGAATGATCGGCGCCCACACGCCAATGCTGTCATAGCCCGGCAGCACGCCGATGGCGGTGGTGGATACGCCCATCAGCAGCAGCGAGGCAACCAGCGTCGACTTGCGGCCGATGCGGTCGCCAAAATGGCCGAACAATGCCGAGCCCAGTGGGCGGGCGAGGAAGGCGATACCGAAGGTGAGGAAGGCGGCCAGCATTTGCGCGGTGCCCGACCCGGACGGGAAGAACACCGGGCCGATCACCAGGGCTGCGGCGGTGGCGTAGACATAGAAATCATAGAACTCGATGGCGGTGCCGATGAAGCTGGCAGTGGCTACCCGCGCAGGCGAGTTGACTGGCGCGGCAGGCGCTTGGGCGTAAGTACTGCTTGTCATTGAGTAAGTCCCTGACAGTCTGGTCCGGCTCCATGGGCTTGGCCCGCGATGGCTTGCCATGTAAAAGGCACGGTTACGCGGACGCCGGAGCGTTTCGTTGTGTGCGCCCGACTGACGATGGCCCAAGGGGGGTAGGGGCGGGGCGGGTACTGTTCGGGGTATTGACGCAGGACCGCAGGGCGTATCAGTGGAGCGGACTGGCCGTGGAGCGCCGGGTGCGGGTAGCAGGCGTGACGGCGGGGCTGGGTAAGCGTGACCCGAGTATAGCTATCGGGTCACGGTCCACACCAGTACCTTGCTGGCACAATTGTCCTCTGTTTCAAGGATTTCCAGGCGATAGCGGCCTATCTTCAGGCAAACAGCGCTTTCCGGGATGCTTTCCAGCGCTTCGGTCACCAGCCCGTTGAGGGTTTTCGGCCCGCCGTCGCAGGGTAGGTGCCAGCCCAGGGTGCGGTTGATTTCGCGTAACGAAGCGGTGCCATCGATGACGAAGGTGCCATCGGGCTGCGGGTGGACATGCGGGTTATCCAGGCTTTGCTCGTCCTCGAACTCGCCGACGATCTCTTCGAGAATGTCTTCCAGGGTGACGATACCCAGTACTTCGCCGTACTCGTCCACTACCACGCCCAAGCGGCGTTGCTGCTTGTGGAAGTTCAACAACTGCATTTGCAGGGGCGTGCTTTCCGGTACGAAATAGGGCTCGTAGCAGGCGCCGTGCAGCGCTTCGAGGGTCAGCCCGGCCTTGGGCAAGAGGTGGCTGATCAGCTTGGTGTTGAGGATCGCTTCGACCTGGTTGATATCGTTGTGGTAGACCGGCAGGCGGGTGTGGCGGCTGACGATCAACTGCTCGATGATGCGCTCGATCGGCTCGTCGAGGTTGATGCCATCCACTTCGTTGCGCGGCACCAGGATGTCGTTGACGGTGATCTTGTCCAGCGATTGCAGGCCGTCGAGCAGGCCATGGCGAGGCGCTTCGTGCTGTTCATCCTCATCGAAGTCATCGCTATCCTGCGTGTGCAGGGCCACCGCTGTGGGCTGTGCACGGAACGGGCGCAGAATCAGCTTGGCGGTGCCGTCCAGCAGGCAGGCCAGTGGCTGCAGCAGTGCGAGGGGCACTTTCAGCAGGCTGGCGCCAAGGCTCACGAACGCCTGCGGGTTACGCCGGGCCAGGCGTCGCGGCAGGTATTCGGCAAAAACCAGCAAGGCAAGGGTGGCGGCCAGGCCTGCCAGCCAGAAGCCGTGCTCGCCACTCTGGCGCTGGCCGACCAGGCAGGCCAGCCCCAGTACCAGCAGCTTGCCCAGGCTGGCGCACAGCACCAAGGCCTGGGCTGGCAGTACGGGCTGGCCGTCTTCGCCGGCGCGCAGTGCGCCATTGAGCTGCAGGCGGGCAGCATCCACTGCGGTGAACAGCGCTGACCACAAAAGGGCCAGTGCCAGAGTGCCGAATAGCGGTGCGTACGGCAGGGTATCCATGGGCGGCCGTCAGATATGCAAGATGAATTCGCGAACCAGCTTGCTGCCGAAATAGGCCAGCATCAGCAGGCAGAAACCGGCCAGTGTCCAGCGGATGGCCATGTGGCCTCGCCAACCCAGGCGTGTGCGGCCCCACAGCAGCACGCTGAACACCACCCAGGCGACACAGGCCAGCAAGGTCTTGTGCACCAGGTGCTGGGCGAACAGGTTGTCGAGGAACAGCCAGCCGGAGATCAGCGACAGCGACAGCAGGCACCAGCCGGCCCAGAGGAAGCCGAACAGCAGGCTTTCCATGGTTTGCAGTGGCGGGAAGTTACGGATCAGCCCGGACGGGTGCTTGTTCTTCAATTGGCGGTCCTGCAGCAGCAACAGCAGCGACTGGAACACCGCGATGGTGAACAGCCCGTAGGCCAGGATCGACAACAGGATGTGCGCAAGGATGCCGGGTTCTTCGTTGATCAGCGGTACCGTGCCGGGTGGTGCGAACTGGGCCAGCAGCGCGGTCACCGCACCCAGCGGGAACAGTAGCACCAACAGGTTTTCCACGGGTATGCGCAGGCAGGCCAGCAGGGTCAGGGAGATGACGGCCACGGCGATCAGGCTGGCGGCGCTGAAGAAGTCCAGGCTCAGGCCCAGCGGGGTGATCAGCTGGAAGAACAGTGCGCCGGCCTGGGCCAGGACCGCGATGACACCCAGCAGGCCAAGCAGGCGCTTGTCGGCCTTGCGGCCCTGGGACAGGTATGAGCCCTGGTAGATGGCCGCCGCTATATATAGGCCGGCAGCGATCAGGTTGGGGATGAGGCTGGGAGAGGAGACCATAAGTCCTGGTTGGCGAGCCTTAAAGAGACGGAGTTTGGCATAGATTCCGCTGATCAAGGAAGACTGAAGGCTTGTGTCAGGGCATTCGCGGGCACGCCCGCTTCTGCAGGTATGGCGCAGGCCTGCAAGCAGTGAGGATCCTGTGGGAGCGGGCGCGCCCGCGAAGAGGCCAGCACAGCCACCGAATATCTACCAAGGTGTGCGTCGCCGCTGCACTTCGCTATAATCGCCGCCTTGCTGTGCCCGGCGGGTGGGTAGTTCCCCCCTGGCACCTGACAAACCTCGGCTTTACTGGGCCTGAAAGGATCACCATGTTCGAAAACCTGACCGACCGCCTGTCACAGACGCTGCGCCATGTCACCGGCAAGGCCAAGCTGACCGAAGACAACATCAAGGACACGCTGCGCGAAGTGCGCATGGCCCTGCTCGAGGCCGACGTCGCCCTGCCGGTAGTCAAGGATTTCGTCAACAGCGTCAAGGATCGTGCGGTCGGTACCGAGGTGTCGCGCAGCCTGACCCCGGGCCAGGCCTTCGTGAAGATCGTCCAGGCCGAGCTGGAAAGCCTGATGGGCGCGGCCAACGAAGACCTCGCACTGAACGCCGCCCCGCCTGCTGTCGTACTGATGGCGGGCCTGCAGGGCGCCGGTAAGACCACCACCGCCGGCAAGCTTGCGCGCTTCCTTAAAGAGCGCAAGAAAAAGAGTGTGATGGTGGTATCTGCCGACGTCTATCGCCCTGCGGCGATCAAGCAGTTGGAAACACTGGCCAACGATATTGGCGTCACCTTCTTCCCGTCCGATATCAGCCAGAAGCCGGTGGCCATCGCCGAAGCCGCCATCCGTGAAGCCAAGCTGAAGTTCATCGACGTGGTCATCGTCGACACCGCCGGCCGTCTGCACATCGACGCCGACATGATGGACGAGATCAAGGCGCTGCACGCGGCCGTCAAACCGGTCGAGACGCTGTTCGTGGTCGACGCCATGACCGGTCAGGACGCCGCCAACACCGCCAAGGCGTTTGGCGAGGCGCTGCCGCTGACCGGTGTGGTGCTGACCAAGGTCGACGGTGACGCCCGTGGCGGTGCCGCGCTGTCGGTCCGTGCAATCACCGGCAAGCCGATCAAGTTCATCGGTATGGGTGAGAAGACCGAGGCACTCGAGCCGTTCCACCCCGACCGCGTCGCTTCGCGCATCCTCGGCATGGGCGACGTGCTCAGCCTGATCGAGCAGGCCGAGCAGACCATCGACAAGGCCAAGGCCGACAAGCTGGCCAAGAAGCTGAAGAAGGGCAAGGGCTTCGACCTCGAAGACTTCCGCGACCAGTTGCAGCAAATGAAGAACATGGGCGGCCTCGGCGGCCTGATGGACAAGCTGCCGAGCATCGGTGGGGTCAACCTCTCACAAATGGGCAACGCCCAAGGCGCGGCCGAAAAGCAGTTCAAGCAGATGGAAGCGATCATCAACTCCATGACCCCGGCCGAGCGCCGTGACCCTGACCTGATCAGCGGTTCGCGCAAGCGCCGTATTGCATTGGGTTCCGGTACCCAGGTGCAGGACATCGGGCGGCTGATCAAGCAGCACAAGCAGATGCAGAAGATGATGAAGAAGTTTTCTGCCAAAGGCGGCATGGCCAAGATGATGCGCGGCCTCGGTGGGATGCTGCCAGGTGGCGGCATGCCAAAGCTGTAACCCCTGATCCGGGTGCCTGCCTTTTGTCTGGCAAGCGCCCAGAATCCCCGCTGTAGCGGGCAACGGCCGCGAATTTCGCGGCGCAACCGGCAAATCTGGACGGCAGGGCGAGGCCTTGCCGAAAAAGTCATTTGCAAATGTCCGTGTATTCCCCGAGAATATGCGGCCTTTTGGGCACCCGTGTGCCTATTTGGCATTCAGATTTGCAGTACCAGCTGCTGTATCAACTGCAGCACCGACTATAGGAACGATGTTCACATGGTAACCATTCGTCTGGCCCGTGGCGGCTCGAAAAAGCGCCCATTCTACCACCTGACCGTGACCAACTCGCGTAACGCCCGTGACGGCCGTTTCGTTGAGCGCGTAGGTTTCTTCAACCCGATCGCTGCTGGCGCCGAAGTCAAGCTGTCGGTCAACCAAGAGCGCGTCACCTACTGGCTGAGCCAGGGTGCACAGCCGTCTGAGCG
Organism: Pseudomonas sp. yb_5; assembly: GCF_043103865.1. NCBI lineage: Bacteria > Pseudomonadati > Pseudomonadota > Gammaproteobacteria > Pseudomonadales > Pseudomonadaceae > Pseudomonas > Pseudomonas sp. yb_5. The sequence goes on along the minus strand of NZ_JBICKE010000131.1, from coordinate 64,514 downwards.
TGTTGCTCAGCTGCTGAAGGAAGCTGCCAAGGCCGCTGCCTGAATAGTATGAACGCGACGCCAGAAAAGGCTGACGACCTCATCGTCGTTGGCAAGATTTTTTCGGTTCACGGCGTTCGCGGCGAGGTGAAGGTGTATTCCTTTACCGATCCGATTGAAAACCTGTTGGATTATCCGCGCTGGACGCTTCGGCACGAAGGCAAGGTAAAGCAGGTCGAGCTGGTCAGCGGTCGTGGCTCCCAAAAGGGCCTGGTCGTGAAACTGAAAGGTCTCGAGGATCGCGATGAAGCCCGTCTTCTGAGCGGTTACGAAATCTGCATCCCGCGGAGCCTTTTGCCCAACCTGGCTGCCGACGAGTACTACTGGTACCAGTTGGTAGGTCTGAAGGTCATCAACCAGGACGAACAACTGTTCGGCAAGGTCGATCACCTGTTGGAGACCGGTGCGAACGATGTAATGGTGGTCAAGCCCTGCGCAGGCAGCCTGGATGATCGCGAGCGTCTGTTGCCCTATACGGAGCAATGTGTGCTGGCAATCGACCTCGAAGCAGGCGTGATGCGGGTCGAATGGGACGCGGACTTCTAAACGATGGGTAACCTTCGCGTAGACGTCATCACGTTGTTCCCCGAGATGTTCTCGGCCATCACGGAGTACGGCATTACCAGCCGCGCGGTGAAACAGGGGTTGCTTCAGGTGACTTGCTGGAACCCGCGGGACTACACCACAGATCGTCACCACACGGTAGATGATCGGCCGTTTGGCGGTGGTCCGGGCATGGTGATGAAAATCAAGCCTCTGGAAGACGCCCTGGTTAGCGCCAGGCAGGCGACCGGAGCAGCGGCGAAGGTGATCTACCTTTCGCCACAAGGCCGCAAGCTGACTCAGCAGGCGGTCAAAGGCCTGGCCGAACAGGAATCGTTGATCCTGATCGCCGGTCGTTATGAAGGCATCGACGAGCGCTTTATCGAGGCTCATGTCGATGAGGAGTGGTCGATTGGCGACTATGTGCTTTCCGGTGGCGAGCTGCCGGCCATGGTACTGATCGATGCGGTTACGCGGCTGCTGCCCGGAGCTTTAGGGCATGTGGACTCGGCGGAAGAAGATTCCTTCACCGACGGTCTGCTCGATTGCCCGCACTACACCCGGCCTGAGGTGTATGCGGATCAGCGTGTTCCCGACGTGTTGCTAAGTGGCAACCATGCACATATCCGGCGTTGGAGGATGAAGCAGTCCCTTGGTAGGACCTTCGAACGACGCGCCGATCTTCTGGAAAGTCGCTCGCTTTCTGGAGAAGAGAAGAAGCTGCTCGAGGAATATCTCCGCGAGCGGGACGATAGTTAAACGTATCGATGGTGGATCGCGTATCCATCTTAGGAGCACAGCATGACCAACAAGATCATCCAGCAGCTCGAAGCCGAGCAGATGAGCAAGGAAATCCCGACCTTCGCACCAGGCGACACCGTTGTCGTTCAGGTTAAAGTGAAGGAAGGTGAGCGTTCCCGTCTGCAGGCGTTCGAAGGCGTCGTTATCGCCAAGCGTAACCGCGGTCTGAACAGCGCCTTCACCGTGCGCAAGATCTCCAGCGGCGTTGGCGTAGAGCGTACCTTCCAGACCTACAGCCCGCAAATCGACAGCCTGGCCGTGAAACGTCGTGGTGACGTGCGTAAAGCCAAGCTGTACTACCTGCGCGACCTGTCCGGCAAAGCCGCTCGCATCAAGGAAAAACTGTCCTGAGTGCAGTTTGCCCGGTGGCCGAGGCCGCCTAGCGAGAAAGAAGCAGCCTTCGGGCTGCTTTTTTGCGTTTTGAAACCCCGAAAATGTGATTGCCATGACGACCCGAGACCAGGAAATCCAGCGCCGCACCGAACTGTCGGTGACCCGCGTGACCAAGGCGGTGTTCCCCAATACCACCAACCACCACAACACCCTGTTCGGCGGCACCGCCCTGGCCTGGATGGACGAAGTGTCGTTCATCGCTGCCACGCGCTTTTGTCGCCTGCCGCTGGTGACCGTGTCTACCGACCGCATCGATTTCAAGCACCCGATTCCGGCGGGCTCGATCGTCGAGCTGGTGGGTACGGTGATCAAGGTCGGCAATACCAGCTTGCAGGTGCAGGTGGATGTGTTTGTAGAGAACATGTACCTGGATGGCCGTGACCGGGCGATCCATGGGGTGTTCAGCTTCGTCGCCATCGACGAGGACAAGCGCCCGGTGCCCGTGCTGCCAGGCGCCTGAGTATCACGGCTCCGGTGCTCGCTCGATCAATGCCACCAAGGTCCATCCCGGTTGCGGCTGCAACGGGTTGTCAGGGCTGGCTACATGGACCCAGCCATGGTCATCGCGCGCGAACAGCAAGTGTGCACGCTCGCCATGCAGCGCCTGGTAGGCGTCCCAGCCAAAGCCTTCGGTCAGGTTGGTACTGTACAGCTCGGCGCCCTGATGCATGCGGTTGGCCAGTTGCAGATAGGTCATCGGCTTGGCCCCCAATAGATGCCCGCGGTGCTCTTCGGCCGCCCGATGCTTGTCGCTACGTTGTTTTTCCAGGCCACTGGCAAGCACGAACAGCCGGCTGTGCCCGAAATCATGACGGAACCTGGCGCAGGCCAAGGCATTGATTTCGCCGGCAGGAGAGAGGCCCAGCAAGTGCCCGAGGCCGACCAGGTCCAGATGGGCGTCGGCATGCTGCGAGGCTGGGTTGCCAAAATAGGTCGTGAGCCCGTCCATACGCGCGGCGCGGATGTTTTCCCAGCTGGAGTCCGTCAGCAAAACCCGGCAGCCCAATTGCTGGAGGGTTTTGGCGATGGCCCGGGCCGGCTCGTTGGCACCGACGATGAGAAACCCGCTGGGAGCCGGTTCGGCAACCTTGAGCAAGCGTGCCAGCGGCCTGGCTGTGGCGCTTTGCAGTACTACCGTGCCGATGATTACCGCGAAGGTCAACGGTACCAGCAGCAAGGCATCCTGGTGGCCGGCCTGGTGCAGACGGATGGCAAAAATGGCTGAAACGGCTGCGGCAACGATGCCGCGTGGCGCAATCCAGGCCAGCAGCGCGCGCTCCCGCCAGTTGAGTGTCGAGCCCAATGTGGCCAGCCAGACGCTGAGCGGGCGTGCCAGCAGTTGGATCACCAGCAACAGTGCCAGGACGGCAGGGCCAAGGCCTAGCAGGGCATGCAGGTCAAGGCGTGCAGCCAGCAGGATGAACAGGCCGGAAATCAGCAGCACACTGAGGTTTTCCTTGAAGTGCAGGATCTGTCGCACATCAACCCCGCGCATGTTGGCCAGCCACATCCCCATCACGGTCACTGCCAGCAGCCCGGACTCGTGCATGATCTGGTTGGCGGCGATGAAAATACCCAGTACCGCCGCCAGTGACGCGAGGTTGTGCAGGTATTCCGGTAGCCACTGTTCGCGCATGATTTGCCCCAGCAGCCAGCCCCCAGCCGCGCCCAGGGCGGTACCGCAGAAGAGCACACCGGCGAAGGTGATAAGGCTCTGGCTCAGGCCGTTACCCTCGGCGCTGGCGATGATGAAGCTGTATACCACCACGGCGAGCAGCGCGCCGATCGGGTCGATCATGATCCCTTCCCAGCGCAGGATGTTCGCGATCGCTGCCTTTGGCCGCACCACGCGCAGCATGGGCACGATCACCGTTGGGCCGGTCACCAGGGTCAGGGTGCCGAAGAGAATCGCCAGCGGCCAGTCGAACCCGAGCAGCCAGTGGGTTGCCAGTGCAATCACCAGCCAGGTGACCAGTGCGCCCACTGTGACCAAGCGATGCACCACGCTGCCGATCTCGCGCCACTGGGACAGGTGCAGGGTCAGGCTGCCTTCGAACAGAATCAGCGCCACCGCCAGCGACACCAGCGGCATCAGCAATGGGCCGAACAGCGCCTCGGGGTCGAGCCATCCCAGCGCTGGGCCGGCAAGGATCCCGGCCAACAACAGAAACAGAATCGCCGGCAGCTTCAGGCGCCAGGCCAGCCACTGGCAGGCGAGCGCTGCGGCGCCGATGCCGCCCACGCTCAGAAGGATCTGCTGTTCGTTCATGCGGGCTCCCTATGCCGGCGTTGTTATGAAAGACTAAGCGCCATTTCGTCGTTTGCCACCGAGATTTCATGCCCGCCCTCGACCACCCCTTGATCGACCAGTTCCTTGACGCCTTATGGCTGGAAAAAGGCCTGTCCGACAACACCCGCGTGTCCTACCGTAGCGACCTGGCCCTGTTCAATGGCTGGTTGCAGGAGCGTTCGGTATCGCTGCCAGACGCCGGCCGCGACCTGATCCTCGATCACCTGGCCTGGCGCCTGGATCAAGGTTACAAGCCACGTTCCACGGCGCGTTTCCTGTCTGGTTTGCGCGGTTTCTTCCGTTACCTGCTGCGGGAAAAGCTGGTGGCGATCGACCCGACCCTGCAGGTCGACATGCCGCAATTGGGCAAGCCGCTACCCAAGTCGCTGTCTGAAGCCGACGTCGAAGCCTTGCTGCAGGCTCCGGACCTGGGCGAAGCCATTGGCCAGCGCGACCGTGCCATGCTCGAAGTGCTCTACGCTTGCGGCCTTCGGGTCACCGAACTGGTCAGCCTGACCCTCGACCAGGTCAACCTGCGCCAGGGTGTGCTGCGGGTGATGGGCAAGGGCAGCAAGGAACGCCTGGTGCCTATGGGGGAAGAGGCGGTAGTGTGGCTGGAGCGCTACCAGCGCGATGGGCGCGCCGAACTGCTCAATGGCCGTCCCAGCGATGTGCTGTTCCCCAGCCAGCGCGGCGAGCAGATGACCCGCCAGACCTTCTGGCACCGTATCAAGCACCACGCACGGGTTGCCGGCATCGACAAGCCGCTGTCGCCGCACACCCTGCGGCATGCCTTCGCCACCCACCTGCTCAACCATGGTGCCGACTTGCGTGTGGTGCAGATGCTGCTGGGGCACAGTGACCTGTCGACCACGCAGATCTATACCCACGTCGCCAAGGCCCGGCTGCAGCAGTTGCACGCCCAGCACCATCCGCGTGGATGAATGTTATTCATGTTCCGCCGACCGGTCCTTGCGAGCCCCTTCACTGGCAGCGTGATGTGGTAGGCTTGAGCGGTTTGCACCACGGGCCGCACGGTCACCGCGTATTTTCCGCAGGTGGCGCCCTCCGGCCCCTGTCCGCCTTCAGGAGTTCCCATGCGCGTGACCCAGTTTTTCGCCGCCGCCGCGTTGGCGTTGGCCAGTACCTTTGCCGTTGCCGCGGCAACCGATAGCAACGCCGGTGCGGAGCAGGCCATCCGTAAATCGTTGCAGAACCTCGAACTGGAAGTGCCCGTGGAAAGCGTGGCCAGCAGCCCACTCAATGGCCTGTATGAAGTCAAGCTGCAGGGCGGGCGCGTGCTGTACGCCAGCGCCGACGGTCAGTTCGTGATGCAGGGCTACCTGTTCCAGATCCAGGACGGCAAGCCGGTCAACCTCACCGAAAAAGCCGAACGCCAAGGTATCGCCAAACTTATCAACGGCATTCCAGCCGCCGAGATGGTGGTTTATCCTGCCAAGGGCGAGACCAAGTCGCACATCACCGTGTTCACCGACACCACCTGCCCGTACTGCCACAAGCTGCACGCCGAAGTGCCCGAGTTGAACCGTCGCGGTATCGAAGTGCGCTATGTCGCCTTCCCGCGCCAGGGCCTCGGTTCGTCGGGTGACCAGCAGTTGCAGGCGGTGTGGTGCTCCAGTGACCGCCGTGGGGCGATGGACAAAATGGTCGAAGGTAAAGAAATCAAGGCCGCCAAGTGCACCAACCCGGTCAGCAAGCAGTTCCAGCTGGGTCAGTCGATCGGGGTCAATGGCACGCCGGCCATTGTTCTTGAAAGCGGCCAGGTCATTCCTGGCTACCAGCCGGCACCGCAGGTCGCCAAGCTGGCACTTGCCAAGTAATTCAGTTCAGTACGCCGTCGTCATGGGGTGACGGCAAGTTTCACGGTCGGCAAACGTGTCGGCCGTTCAATGGGGAGTTCACAGTGAAACCGGTCAAAGTAGGCATCTGTGGGTTGGGGACCGTCGGTGGCGGAACCTTCAATGTACTTCAGCGCAACGCCGAGGAGATTGCCCGCCGTGCCGGGCGCGGTATTGAAGTGGCACAGATCGCCATGCGCTCGCAGAACCCGAACTGCCAGATTACCGGTACCCCCATTACCGCTGACGTGTTCGAAGTTGTAAGCAACCCGGAGATCGACATTGTCATCGAGCTGATCGGTGGCTATACCATCGCCCGCGACCTGGTGCTGAAGGCCATCGAAAACGGCAAGCACGTGGTCACCGCCAACAAGGCGCTGATTGCCGTGCATGGCAACGAAATCTTCGCCAAAGCCCGCGAGAAGGGTGTGATTGTCGCGTTCGAGGCGGCCGTAGCCGGTGGCATCCCGGTGATCAAGGCCATTCGCGAAGGCCTGTCGGCCAACCGCATCAACTGGCTGGCTGGCATCATCAACGGCACCGGCAACTTCATCCTCACCGAAATGCGTGAGAAGGGCCGTGCCTTCCCGGACGTGCTGGCCGAAGCTCAGGCGCTGGGCTACGCAGAAGCCGACCCGACCTTTGACGTGGAAGGCATCGACGCTGCGCACAAGCTGACGATCCTGGCGTCCATCGCGTTCGGTATCCCGCTGCAGTTCGACAAGGCCTACACCGAAGGTATCACCCAGCTGACAACGGCAGACGTGAACTACGCCGAGGCCCTGGGCTACCGCATCAAGCACCTGGGCGTGGCGCGTCGCACCGCCGAAGGTATCGAGCTGCGCGTGCACCCGACGCTGATCCCGGCCGACCGCCTGATCGCCAACGTCAACGGCGTGATGAACGCTGTCATGGTCAACGGTGATGCTGCAGGCTCCACCCTGTACTACGGTGCCGGCGCGGGTATGGAGCCTACCGCTTCGTCAGTGGTCGGCGACTTGGTCGACGTGGTCCGTGCCATGACCTCCGACCCGGAAAACCGTGTGCCGCACCTGGCCTTCCAGCCAGACTCGCTGTCGGCCCACCCGATCCTGCCGATCGAAGCCTGCGAAAGCGCCTACTACCTGCGCATCCAGGCCAAGGATCACCCGGGCGTACTGGCCCAGGTCGCCAGCATCCTCTCGGAGCGCGGTATCAACATCGAGTCGATCATGCAGAAGGAAGCCGAGGAACAGGATGGCCTGGTGCCAATGATCCTGGTGACCCATGGCGTGGTCGAGCAGCGTATCAATGATGCCATCGTCGCTCTGGAAGCCCTGCAGGACGTGGTCGGCAAGGTTGTGCGCATTCGCGTCGAACAGCTCAACTAACAAGTATTTGCCGACGGGCCGCCTGCGCGGCCCCGGCCCCAGCATCGAAGGTTTGCACCCATGCGCTATATCAGTACCCGCGGCCAGGCACCGGCCCTCAATTTCGAAGACGTGCTGCTGGCTGGCCTGGCCAGCGACGGCGGCCTCTACGTGCCGGAAAACCTGCCACGCTTCACCCAGGAAGAAATCGCCTCGTGGGCCGGCTTGCCCTATCACGAGCTGGCCTTCCGCGTGATGCGCCCGTTCGTCGAAGGCAGCATCGCCGACGCCGACTTCAAGAAGATCCTCGAAGAAACCTACGGCGAGTTCGCCCACGCTGCGGTCGCCCCGTTGCGTCAGTTGAACAGCAACGAGTGGGTGCTGGAGCTGTTCCACGGGCCGACCCTGGCGTTCAAGGACTTTGCCCTGCAGTTGCTCGGTCGCCTGCTTGACCATGTGCTGGCCAAGCGCAACGAGCGCGTGGTCATCATCGGTGCCACCAGCGGTGATACCGGTTCCGCCGCGATCGAAGGCTGCCGCCGTTGCGACAACGTCGACATCTTCATCCTGCACCCGCACCAGCGAGTGTCGGAAGTGCAGCGCCGCCAGATGACTACCATCTTTGGCGACAACATCCACAACATCGCCATCGAAGGCAACTTCGACGATTGCCAGGAAATGGTCAAGGCCAGTTTCGCCGACCAGTCGTTCCTCAAGGGCACCCGCCTGGTAGCCGTCAACTCGATCAACTGGGCGCGGATCATGGCCCAGATCGTCTACTACTTCCATGCAGCCCTGCAGTTGGGTGGCCCGGCGCGCTCGGTGGCGTTCTCGGTACCGACCGGCAACTTCGGCGACATCTTCGCCGGCTACCTGGCGCGCAACATGGGCCTGCCGGTCAGCCAATTGATCGTCGCCACCAACCGCAACGACATCCTGCACCGCTTCATGAGCGGCAACCAGTACGTCAAGGAAACCCTGCACGCCACCCTGTCGCCGTCGATGGACATCATGGTCTCGTCCAACTTCGAGCGCCTGCTGTTCGACCTGCATGGCCGCAACGGTGGTGCGATTGCCGAGCTGATGGCCAACTTCAAGCAAGGTGGCGGCTTCAGCGTCGAGCAAGACCGCTGGACCGAAGCCCGCAAACTGTTCGACTCGCTGGCTGTCAGTGACGAGCAAACCTGCGAAACCATCGCAGAAGTGTTCGCCGCCACCGGTGAAGTGCTCGACCCGCATACCGCAATCGGCGTCAAGGCTGCCCGCGAGTGCCGCCGCAGCCTGGACACGCCAATGGTGGTGCTGGGTACCGCGCACCCGGTCAAGTTTCCGGAAGCGGTGGAGAAGGCCGGTGTGGGCAAGGCGCTGGAGCTACCCGTGCACCTCAGCGACCTGTTCAGCCGTGAAGAGCGTTGCACGGTACTGGCCAATGACCTGAAGGCTGTACAGGGCTTTGTCAGCCAGCACGGCAACCGCGGCAAGCCGCTGTAATTGCATGGCGTTTGGGGCTGCACAGAGCAGCCCCAAAGTCTCAGACTTTTCCCTCCGGTCTATCAGAAACATCCTATTCGGTCCGCAGAGCTTCAAGCATAAATTAGCCGGTCCTCCCTCCAGGAGCGGCTCATGCACCAGCCCTATGTGTTGATCCACCAGGCTCGCCCATCCCATCAGATCCTCTTGCACCAGGCCCTTAACGGCCAAGGCGTCTTCAACGTGCGCATCAGCGAGAGCATCGCTGACCTCGACGCCTGCCTCTGTGCTGAGCGTCGCCCCGACCTGCTGATCCTCGACCACGCCATGCCAGCCCGGGCCGGCCTTGCCCTGTTCGCCCAGCCGCAGCGCGCGCGCGCATTGCTGTTCGTCGGGCAGCCTGCCCCAACGCGTCAAAACCTTGCCCAAGAGGCCAGAAAGCGCGGCATGTGGGTGCTCGACGAGTTGCCCTGGCCGCTGTCTATGCCACGCCTGCAGCATGCCTTGCAGACACTGCAGGTACGCCCTGGTCGGCGTATTCAAACTGTCATGCCAGCCCCGCATGCTCATTGAAGCGGGCGCGGTTTGACGAACTTTCTGCGGCGCCTGCTGGTCAGTCACTTTAGGTCCCACCACGCAGCGAGTGATCCGGATGGAAAGAATCTGCAGCCTGCTCAACGAAGCCCTGACGCCCTATCAGACCCACCTTGGCATCGCCGATCCCGGCGGTAATCGTCAACTGACCGTTCACGATCCCCTCTCAGGTATTACCTTGCGGCGCACGGTCAGCGAGCGCCAATTGCAAGAGCAACGCCTGCTGATCGACCTCGTGGACGGCTTGCACCGAGACCTGCAGATAGCTGAGGGGCGGTTGCAGCCTTGTGTGATCGCGGCATTGCAGCATCGTCAGCAACCGCAGGGAACCTTTGCCTGAGTGGCTTATCAGACAGTGTAGGGGCAGCCAGCCAGTGCTTTGCTCCAGCGCTGGCAAGGCTGTCACGGGAAGTCCTCAAGGGCTTTCGCTTGGCCCCGGGCGTCTTCCCCAGCGCCCGGGGTTTCTTTTTCCGGGCAGGCACCTATCCCCAAGGCTGCTCCTGCAACCACGGTGCATGCCGGTTGGGTTTATCTGGCCTCAAAGAAACGGCGGCTTTCTTGCAGGTAGTCTTCCCGCAATGCCTGGTCCAGCCAGCGGGCATACAACCCAGGCAACACATCCCGGCGCAGGGCAGGCAGCAACTGATCGATGTGGGCAACTGCCGCACGCCCCAGTTCGCTGTCTGTACACCCCACGTGCAGAAACTGGTAGCGCTTCACGCCCTGCACAGTATGAAACTGATAGTCATCCAGTGATCCGCCTTGTTGTTGTATCAGGTAGCGCACTTCAGGCCAGTAGCCGAGCACCAGGCGCAGGCGCCCCAGCTGCTGCATCTGCAGCAGGTTGGCGGTGGCCTCGTTGCCGTAGTGCCGGCTGAGCGCGCTGTCGGGCAACTGGCGCAGGATGCTGTCAATCTGCGTACCGTAGCTGCGCTCGGCGACAACCCCCAGCTTCAGCGGGGTCTTGCTCAGCAGGCCACGCAGGTCCACCTGCTGGCCGTCGAGGTAGGGTGCCACCAGCGCCTGGTTTTCCTTGCGCAACACCAGGCCACCGCTGAGCGCGCCCAGCGATGGAACGGAAAAATGCACATACTCGGCCCGTTTCGGGGTCCACAGCACGGTTGGGTCGCAGGTAAAGGTGTCACGGTCTTGCAGCATCTGCAGGCCGCGGGCGCGGTTGACCCGCACGATGCTGTGTTCGTACTCGGGCATCTGCCTGATCAGCAGCGGTAACAACTGGTCGATCACCCCCCGGCCTTCTTCCGGGCCATCAAAGATGGTGAACGGTGGCAGGTCACGCACCAGCCAGAAGAGGTGCTCCTTGGCGCTCGCTGGCTGCATCAGCAACGCGGGCAAAAGCCCGCAGAGCAGGACCAGAAGGCGTAGGCAGCGGATTGCGTACATGGAGACGGAAGCGCCAGGGTCAGACCGTGCCCGCTGCACGCAGGCTGGCGATGGCCGCTGCGTCGTAGCCCAGGCTGCCGAGCAGCGCCTCGGTATGCTCGCCCAAGGCCGGGCCGACCCATTCGCTAGAGCCGGGAGTCTCCGACAGCTTGGGCACGATGCCGGGCATGTGGAATGGCTTGCCATCCGGCAGCTTGGCCTGCAGGAACATCTCGCGCGCCAGGTACTGGGGGTCGTTGAACATGTCTTCGGCCGAATAGATACGGCTGGCCGGCACTTCGGCGGTGGTCAGCACCTGCATCAGTTGCTCCAGTGGCAGGCTGTTGGCCCAGCGGTCGATTACCCCGTACAACTCGTCACGACGCAGGTCGCGGCCGTCGTTGCTGGCCAAGGTGGGGTCATTGGCCAGGTCGTCACGACCGATGGCCTGCATGAAGCGCTTGAAGATCGCATCACCGTTGGCGCCGATCTGCACATGCTTGCCGTCGGCGCTTGTGTGGATGGAGGAGGGCGTGATGCCTGGCATGATGTTGCCGGTGCGTTCGCGGATAAAACCGAACACATCGAACTCCGGGACCATGCTCTCCATCATGGCAAAGATCGCTTCGTACAGGGCCACGTCCACCACTTGGCCCTGGCCGCCATTGACCTCCCGGTGGCGCAGCGCCATCAGCGCGCCGATCACCCCCCACAGGGCGGCAATCGAGTCACCGATGGAAATCCCCGTGCGCACCGGCGGGCGGTCATCGAAACCGGTGATGTAACGCAGGCCGCCCATCGACTCGCCTACGGCACCGAAGCCTGGCTGGTCTTTCATCGGCCCGGTCTGGCCAAAGCCCGACAGGCGCACCATCACCAGGCGCGGGTTCAGCGCATGCAGTACATCCCACCCCAGGCCAAGTTTCTCCAGCACCCCCGGGCGGAAGTTTTCGATCAGGATGTCGGCCTCGGCCAGCAGGCGCTTGAGGATATCGCGGCCCTCGGGGTGCTTGAGGTTGAGGGTGAGCGACTGCTTGTTGCGGGCCTGCACGAACCACCACAGCGAGGTGCCCTCGTACAGCTTGCGCCACTTGCGCAGCGGGTCGCCGCCGTCGGGCGATTCGACCTTGACCACTTCGGCACCGAATTCGGCACAGATGCGCGAGGCGAACGGCCCGGCGATAAGGGTACCGAGTTCGACAACTTTAAGGCCGGCGAGGGGTTTGCTGGGCGTCGACATGGGGTATCCGTGGCTGTTGGGCAGAGCCGTGGTTTTATCACACGTCGGTTTCGCCGGGTACTGCTGCGGGGCATGGAAGGTGCGGATGGGGTAGACTGTGCCACTTTCTTTTGCACGAAGCCCGTTGACCATGGCCCAGCCGTCCACCACCTACAAGTTCGAATTGAATCTCACCGACCTTGATCGCAACGTCTACGAAAGCGTCAAACAGACTATCGCTCGGCACCCTTCGGAAACCGAAGAGCGCATGGCAGTTCGTCTGTTGGCGTACGCGCTCTGGTACAACGAGAACTTGTCGTTTGGCCGCGGCCTGTCGGATGTCGATGAGCCGGCGCTGTGGGAAAAGAGCCTGGACGACCGCGTGCTGCACTGGATTGAAGTTGGCCAGCCCGATGCCGATCGCCTCACCTGGTGCTCGCGTCGTACCGAACGCACCAGCTTGCTGGCTTACGGCAGCCTGCGAGTGTGGGAGGGTAAAGTGGTAAGCGCGGTAAAGAACCTGAAAAACCTGAGCATTGCCGCTGTGCCGCAAGAGGTGCTGGAAACCCTGGCGACCGACATGCCGCGTAGCATCAAGTGGGACGTGATGATCAGTGAAGGTACGGTATTCGTGACTGACGACCGTGGCCAGCATGAAGTCCAACTGCAGTGGCTGCTCGGTGAGCGTGGTTGAAGCAACCCATGCGTATCGAACCTCGCCCGCTGCCGCCTACCCTGCCATTTCTGGGTAACCTGCCACCCTTGCTGACCCGCCTTTACGCCGCGCGTGGCGTGCAGAGCGAGGCCGAGCTGGACAAAAGCCTGGCACGCCTGCTGCCGTACCAGCAGCTCAAGGGGATCGAGGCCGGTGTGGACCTGCTGGTCGAAGCCATCGACCAGCGCCAGCGCATCCTCATCGTCGGCGACTTCGATGCCGACGGTGCCACTGCCAGCACCGTCGGGGTGCTGGGCCTGCGCCTGCTGGGTGCGGCCCATGTTGATTACCTGGTGCCCAACCGCTTCGAGTACGGCTACGGCCTGACCCCGGAAATCGTCGAGGTGGCGCTGCAGCGCCAGCCGCAGTTGCTGATTACCGTGGACAACGGCATTTCCAGTGTCGACGGGGTGGCGGCGGCCAAGGCCGCCGGGCTCAAGGTGCTGGTCACCGACCACCACCTGCCGGGCGAGCAGTTGCCCGACGCCGATGCCATCATCAACCCCAACCAGCCGGGCTGCAGCTTTCCGAGCAAGTCGCTGGCCGGGGTAGGGGTGATCTTCTATGTGTTGATGGCCCTGCGCGCTCGCTTGCGCAGCCTTGGGCGCTACGAGGCGCAGCCACAGCCGAACATTGGCGAGCTGCTCGATCTGGTGGCGCTGGGCAGTGTTGCTGACGTGGTGCCGCTGGATGCCAACAACCGCATCCTGGTGCACCAAGGCCTCGAGCGCATCCGCGCCGGCCGCGCCCGGCCCGGCCTCAAGGCCATCCTTGAGGTGGCGCGGCGCGATCACCGGCGCATCACTTCGACTGACCTTGGTTTCATCCTCGGCCCACGGTTGAATGCCGCCGGGCGCCTGGACGACATGAGCCTGGGCATCGAATGCCTGCTGTGCGAGGACGCGGCGCTGGCCCAGGACATGGCCCAGCAGTTGGATGACCTGAACCAGGACCGCAAGTCCATCGAGCAGGGCATGCAGCGCGAAGCCCTGGCCCAACTCAAGGACCTGCCGGTCGAGTCGATGCCGTATGGGTTGTGCCTGTTCGATGCCGACTGGCACCAGGGCGTGATCGGTATTCTGGCTTCGCGCTTGAAGGAGCGTTACCACCGGCCGACCATTGCGTTCGCTGATGCTGGCGACGGCATGCTCAAAGGTTCGGCGCGCTCGGTGCCGGGGTTCCATATTCGCGATGCGCTGGATGCCGTGGCCGCGCGCCACCCGCAGTTGATCAGCAAGTTCGGCGGCCACGCCATGGCGGCAGGGTTATCGTTGCCCGAGGCCAATTTCCCGGCATTTGCCGAGGCGTTCGATGAAGAGGTGCGGCGTCAACTGCGCGAAGAAGACCTGACCGGCCGGCTGTTATCCGACGGTAGCCTGGCGGTCGAGGAATTCCACCTCGACCTGGCCAAGGCCCTGCGCCACGCCGGGCCTTGGGGCCAGCACTTCCCGGAGCCGCTGTTCCATGGCGTGTTCCAGTTGGTGGAGCAGCGTGTGGTTGGCGAACGGCACCTGAAAGTGGTGCTCAAGAGCGAATGTGGCTCGGTGCGGCTGGATGGCATTGCCTTCGGCATTGACCGCGAAGTGTGGCCAAACCCGACGGTGCGCTGGGTGGAGTTGGCGTACAAGCTGGATGTGAACGAGTTTCGCGGTAATGAGAGTGTGCAGTTGATGATTGCGCATATGGAGCCGCGCTGACTGTAAATGGGGGCTGCTTTGCAGCCCATCGCCGGCAAGCCAGCCCCCTCGCCCGCATTGACCTCAAATCATGCCCGCTCCCACACATGCAACTGTTAGTGGCGGATCTCGGATTGCCTTTTGCGCTTCCGGTTCTGCCAGTGCATGACGCCTGCTGCGACGAACGAAGCCAGGCTCAGCAGTGAGAAGAACACCATCCCCTCGACTGCTTCCCGGTTGTAAGTCTCTCTCACATACTTCTTGATTGTTTGATCGTACAGAATCTCATCGCTGGTCGATAATTGTCTGACGATTGAGCCGGCTAAAGCATCTTCGATATCTGCAAACAGGGGCGTTGCCTTGCTAAGGTTGGCGGCGTCGAAGCGGGCTTTTTCTGCATAAACCCATGTTTTGATCAGATGGCCGCTTGGTTCGGTGTAAGCAATGCCAAAACTGTAGATCGACTTGTCATGCTCCCAAAGTTCAGGTTTTGATGTAAGAGTGGCTGGAACGCGTACCCAGGGAGCTGTTACTGGTTGTGTGCTGCTGTTCCAGTTCGTTAGGTAGATCGGAATAAAACATAAGAAAATGAAGCCGATAAGTAACATGGATGTCATTCGCTTATGGGGTTCCAAAGCCTGCATGATTTCGATCCAGGCACGCCAAGTTAACATCAGCAAATCCCTCCTAGGAATGAAGCCTTCTAACGATATTTGTCTTGCTGTGGGGCAGAGCAACAAGCGTACTTGTCCTGGCCGCCACCTATGACGGTGGTGATTGATGGACGAGGACCTGCGGGCGGTTGTCCATTAATGCTGTCAATTCCAACGGTGATCGTAGCGCCGTCACTAGTAGATGGCGGCGGCTGAATGGGGGGATTCACACCGCCATAAATAACTGGTTGCCCCCAGGTGTTCACTTGGAATAACTCTAATCTTCTTGTTTGGCTTGTTCATCCAGTGTAATGGCATTGTCTAGAATGCTAATGTCACTTGGAGCGAATTGTCTTTGCATTGGCTATGCCTCAAGTTTTGTACAATGCCTTAAAGGCTGTTAGCCAGATAGTGGTGGTTGGCGCTAGGAGACATTAGTCGCTTGGTGTAGTGGGTTCGATAAGATATGGGGGTTACTGATTGAGAAGATTTTCCGAAGCTGATGTGGCTCTTGAGGTAATTGGCTGTGGGAAATCTTCCGTTGCCCCGGTGTGTCGGGGCAAGAAGGTGTACATGGGGGAAGTGACCCATTCATGTATGGAGTAATTACTGCCCTTAGCCGAGTAGCAGTGGCGCCAACCTCAACGCGACATACCTAGGGGTTGTATGAAATGCCTTGAGACGAAAGTCAGGCAAGGCGAAAACAGCCGAAGAAGCGCAGTTTATGGGCCGTAAATGAGCATTCCGAGGCTGTTTTCAACGCAGCGTTACTGAGTATCAAGGGATTTCATACAGAGCCTAACTCGGCATCATCCATCAACGCCTTGGTCATCGCACTGAGGTAGTGGGCAGCCCAGATCATCATGGGTTTCTCATCCATCAGGCCGAGGATGGCCAGCTCGCGCACATAACCCATCAATTCGGATGCCTGATCACGGGCGTCCCGGCACGGAATGCCTGCTTCGATGCGAAACAGTGGGTGGGTCTGGTTTTCACCTTGGAAGAAAGTGGTTTTGCCGACGGTGAATTGGGTGTCGACTGTGCTCATTGATCCTTCTCCTGAATCATTTCGAGTGACAATGAATGAAAGTTCTAATCGAAATGAGGGGGGGATCAGGGGCTGTCATTTTCATATCAATCACTCGTAGGCTTACTGATTGACTGCTTCTCCGATTCCACACGAAGGGTGGCAGCTGTACGCGGTGTGGAATCCAGGCTACGAGTTAAACCGGTAGGTTTGTGACCTTCCGCGCACAACGGCCATGACGACAGTTACTCGGTAATTGATCGGATTCCACGCCCGGACGCTGAATGCCAGCAACCAGCAAAGGCGACATACTCTCAAGACAAAAAAACGCACCCCACCCAAAATCCCATGGAACCTCCTCCCCACCCATTCTGGTCTAGTCTGAGGTTATGACCGGACTTGGGCCAGGGACGTGTAATTGAGTGTCCAGGCCGGATCACCATTGGAGTCCTTGGGAGGTGCCCTCATGAGCCTGCTGCTCGAGCCTTACACCCTGCGTCAGCTAACCTTGCCCAACCGCATCGCCGTGTCACCAATGTGCCAGTATTCCGCCGTCGATGGCTTGGCCAACGACTGGCATCTCGTCCATTTAGGTAGCCGCGCCGTCGGTGGCGCCGGCCTGGTAATCACTGAAGCCGTGGCAGTGACCGCCGGTGGCCGTATTACCGCCGAAGACCTGGGCCTGTGGGACGACGCCCAGATCGCGCCGTTGCAGCGCATCACCCGCTTCATCAGTGCACAGGGGGGCGTGCCTGGCATCCAGCTGGCCCACGCCGGGCGCAAAGCCAGTACCTACCGCCCATGGCTTGGCAAACAGGGCAGCGTCAAGCTGGAGGAGGGCGGCTGGCAACCGGTGGGGCCGTCGAAGATCGCCTTCGATCCGCAGCACACACCTCCACGCGAGTTGAGTCAGGACGAGATCCAGGAGGTGATCGCCGCCTTCGTCGCCTCGACAGAGCGCGCCTTGAAGGCTGGATTCAAGGTGGTGGAACTCCATGCTGCCCATGGCTATCTGCTGCACCAGTTCCTGTCACCGCTAAGCAACCAGCGCCGTGACGAATATGGCGGTAGCTTTGAAAACCGTATTCGCCTGACCCTGCAGGTGGTCGAGGCCGTGCGCAAGGCCTTGCCTGCCGAATTGCCGCTGTTCGTGCGTGTATCGGCTACCGATTGGGTAGAGGATGGCTGGAACCCGGATGAAACCGTCGAACTGGCACGCCGCCTGCGGGAGTTGGGCGTGGATCTGATGGATGTCTCTTCAGGCGGCACCTCGGTCAACGCCGAGATCCCTACCGGCCCCGGCTACCAGACCCGCTTTGCCGAGCGCGTGCGCAAGGAATCGGAAATTGCCACCGGCACCGTGGGCATGATCACCGAACCGGCCCAGGCCGAGCACATCCTGCGCACCGGCCAGGCCGATATCATCTTCCTCGCCCGCGAACTTTTGCGCGATCCGTACTGGCCACTGCATGCCGACGACGACCTGGGCGGCAACAAGGCCACTTGGCCGGCGCAATACCAGCGCGCGACCAGCCGCGCCAACCCGATTCACGAGTCCGATTTGCGCGACTGACCCAAGCCTTGCGCGGCCCTTGCAGGAGCGGCCCTGTGTCCCGGCAACAGTTGCCGGGGCTGCCGCGCAGCCCATCGCGATACAAGGCCGCTCCTGCAACGCCGGCGTTGGTAGCTGGGTTCAGCTATAGGTAGCCTTGCTGAGAATATCGCTCACCCATTGATTGATGCTCTTTTCGGCCAGCTCTGCCTGGGCCGCCACACTGGCGTGAAGGGTAGGCTCAAGGCGTAGGCTGAGCTTGCCGGAGTACGTTTTCTGCGGTTCCCGCCCGAGGCGTTGGCAAGTCTCAAGATAATCGTCAACGGCTTCTTCAAATGCCTGGCGCAACTCACTGATCGATTCGCCATGAAAACCAATCACGTCGCGAACACCGGCGACATGGCCGATCAGCAACTGGTCTTCGTCGCTGTATTCGATACGAGCGGCGTAGCCGCGGTAAGTCATTACATTCATGGTAATACTCCTGCCTGCTCAAGGAACTGGCGGGCGTCTCTGAGTTGATAGGGCTTGGCGTGCCTGTCCGGATGAGGGCGGTGGAAGGTTGCCACTGCTCCATTGAGTTCAAAGCGAACCCGCGATCCTCTTCCTTCTATGACCCTGGCACCCAGCGATACCAATAGAGACTCCACTCGCGCCCACTCCAGTGTTCTGGGCACCGGCCTTTCAAGTAATGCTTCAAGTGTGGCTTTCTGATGATTATTCATGGTATCAGATTATGATACCAAGCATGAGGGCTCAATGGATGTGCAGTAGGAGGGAGTAGATCACGGTTGAAGGAAAATTCTGAGGCGTTGACCGAGGGGCATTCAAGACCCTCGGTCAACGCGAGCACTTAGTGCTTGATCATCACATGCCGCACACAGGTGTAGTCCTCCAGCCCATACATCGACATGTCCTTGCCATACCCTGAATGCTTCTGCCCGCCATGGGGCATTTCGCTGACTAGCATGAAGTGGGTGTTCACCCAGGTGCAGCCGTACTGCAAGCGCGCCGCCAGGCGGTGGGCGCGGCCGGTGTCACGGGTCCATACGGATGAGGCCAGTCCATAATCGGAGTCGTTGGCCCATTCCAGCGCCTGCGCTTCATCGGTGAAGCGGGTGACCGAAACCACCGGGCCAAACACTTCGTTGCGCACGATCTCGTCGTCCTGCAGGGCATCGGCCAGCACGGTAGGCTCGAAGAAATAGCCATCGCCCTCTATTGCCTTGCCACCGGTTACCAGACGAATGTGCGGCTGGGCGATGGCCCGCTGCACCAAACCGGCGACCTTGTCGCGGTGCTGGGCACTGATCAGCGGCCCCAGTTCGGTTTCTTCAGACTCCTGCAGGCCCGGTTTGAGGCTGGCTACGGCTTTACCCAGGCGCTCGACGAAGCGCTCGTAGATCCCGTCCTGCACATACAGGCGGCAGGCTGCGGTGCAGTCCTGGCCGGCGTTGTAAAAGCCGAAGGTTCGGATGCCGTCGATGGCGGCATCGATGTCAGCGTCATCGAACACCAGCACCGGCGCCTTGCCGCCCAACTCCATGTGCATGCGTTTCACGCTGTCGGCGGTGGCGCTGATGATGTGCGCGCCGGTGGGGATCGAGCCGGTCAGCGATACCATGCGCACCTTGGGGTGGGTAATCAACGGGTTGCCGACCGTCTGGCCGCGGCCGAAGAGAATGTTCAGCACGCCCGGCGGGAGCAGGTCCTGGGCCAGCTCGCCCAGGCGCAGGGCCGTCAGCGGCGTCAGTTCGGACGGCTTTATCACCACCGTGTTGCCGGCGGCCAGGGCCGGGGCGATCTTCCAGGCCAGCATCATCAGCGGGTAGTTCCACGGCGCGATGGAAGCCACCACGCCCAACGGGTCGCGGCGAATCATCGAGGTGTGGCCCGGTAGGTACTCGCCTGCCGCCGAGCCGCCCAGGCAGCGCGCCGCACCGGCAAAGTAGCGGAACACGTCGGCAATCGCCGGGATCTCATCGTTCAGTGCAGCGCTCAGGGGCTTGCCGCAATTTTGCGATTCCAGCCGGGCCAGTTCATCGCCATGGGCTTCGATGGCGTCGGCCAGCGCCAGCAATGCTTGCGAACGTTCTTTAGGGCTGGTTTGCGACCAGCTGTCGAAGGCCTGGTCGGCAGCGCGTACGGCGCTGTCCACCTGTGCCTCAGTGGCTTCGTTGATCTGCGCCAGGGCAGTGCCCAGCGCCGGGTTGAGCACGGTCCAGGCCGGGCCTTGGCCAGCGACCAGTTGGCCATTGATCAGCATCTGCGTTTGCATCGGGGGCTCCTCCAGGGTCATTTGCCACCGCCCGCGACGCTATCGCCGCCACGGGTCAGGTAATAGGCGCCAAGAATCGGCAGCATGGTCACCAGCATCACCAGCATGGCGACAACGTTGGTCACGGGTACGTCGCGCGGGCGGCTGAGCTGGTTGAGCAGCCAGATCGGCAGGGTGCGCTCGTGGCCGGCGGTGAACGTGGTGACGATGATTTCATCGAACGACAAGGCAAAGGCCAGCATGCCGCCCGCCAGTAGTGCCGAGCCGAGGTTGGGCAGGACGATGTAGCGGAAGGTCTGCCAACCGTCGGCGCCGAGGTCCATCGAGGCTTCGATCATGCTTTGCGAGGTACGCCGCAGGCGGGCGATCACGTTGTTGTAGACGATCACCACGCAGAACGTGGCGTGGCCGACTACGATGGTGAACACCCCGGGCTCTATCCCTAACGTCTTGAACGCCGAGAGCAGGGCGAGACCGGTGATGATGCCTGGCAGGGCGATGGGCAGGATCAGCACCAGCGAAATGCTCTCCTTGCCGAAAAAACTGCGCCGGTACAGCGCCGCCGAGGCCAGCGTACCGAGCACCAGTGCGATCAATGTGGCCAGGCAAGCCACCTGCAGCGAAAGCTTGATTGCCTCAAGGACATCGGGCCGGGCGAAGGCGACGTCGATCCACTTCAGGGTAAAGCCCTTGGGCGGGAAGCTGAACGCGGCGTCTTCGGTGTTGAAGGCGTACAGAAAGATGATCAGGATCGGGAAGTGCAGGAACAGCAACCCGCCCCAGGCCGCCAGGCGCAGCCCCGCAGACGCTTTTTCAGAGTGCATCGAAAGCCCCCAGGCGTTTGACGATGGCCAGGTACACCGCGATCAGCACGATGGGCACCAAGGTGAACGCGGCGGCCATCGGCATGTTGCCTATCGCTCCTTGCTGGGCATAGACCATGCTGCCGATGAAGTAGCCGGGCGGGCCAACCAGTTGCGGCACAATGAAGTCGCCCAGGGTGAGCGAGAAGGTGAAGATCGAGCCGGCGGCGATACCGGGGATCGACAGCGGCAGGATCACCTGCACGAAGGTTTGCCCTGGCCGGGCGCCCAGGTCCGCCGAAGCCTGCAGCAGCGACGGTGGCAAGCGCTCCAGCGAGGCCTGGATCGGCAGGATCATGAACGGCAGCCAGATATACACGAACACCAGGAAACGCCCCAGATGCGAAGTCGACAGCGTGCTGCCGCCCACGCCCGGCACGGCCAGCACTGCTTGCAGCAGGCCATCCAGGTGCAGCTGCTGGACGAACCATTGGGTCACGCCGCCCTTGGCCAATAGCAGGGTCCAGGCATAGGTCTTGACGATATAGCTGGCCCACATGGGCATCATCACCGCGATGTAGAAAAACGCCTTGGTCTTGCCGCTGGTGTAGCGCGCCATGTAGTAGGCGATGGGGAAGGCCAGCACCGCGCTGGCCAGCGACACCGCCACCGCCATGCTCAGGGTGCGCAGGATGATGTCGAAGTTCGATGGGTTGAACAGCGCGGCGAAGTTGCCCAGGGTCAGGTCCGGGGTCACCGCCATGGTGAAGTCGTCGAAGGTATAGAAGCCCTGCCACAGCAGGTTCAGCAGCGAGCCCAGGTAAATCGCGCCGAACCAAGTCAGCGGCGGGATCAACAGCAGTGCCAGGTACAGGTTGGGGCGCCGGTACAGCAGGTTGGACAAGCTGCGCAGTGTGCTCATCTCAGCGGTCCTCGGTTTCCTGCAGCACCGTCATGGCCTCGCGGGGCCAGTGCGCCTGCAGCCGTTGCCCGGGCTGCCAGGCCTGCACCTGCTTCTGCCAGCGGTCATTGGCCTGGCTGACTGCCAGCAGTTGGCCGTTGTCCAGCTGCAGTTCGTAGCGTGTGGCGCTGCCTTGGTACTGGACATCACGCAGCACGCCGCTGACCTGTACCTCATGGCTGGTCACTACCGGGTCGCCCAGACGGATATGCTCGGGGCGGATGGAGAAGGGCGCAAGGCTGCCGTTGAGCTGCATGGCCAGCTCGCCACGCACCACGTTGGACGTGCCGACGAATTCAGCGACGAAGGTGGTGGTAGGCTTCATGTACAGGTTGCGCGGGGTGTCGACCTGTTCGATACGCCCGCGGTTGAACACCGCGACCCGGTCTGACATCGACAGCGCTTCGGTCTGGTCGTGGGTGACGAAGATGAAGGTGATGCCCAGTTGGCGTTGCAGCTTTTTCAGCTCGCCTTGCATCTGTTCGCGCAATTTCAGGTCCAGCGCGCCCAGTGGCTCATCCAGCAGCAGCACCCGCGGCCGGTTGACCAGCGCCCGGGCCAGGGCCACG
The DNA here is from genome assembly GCF_043103865.1 of Pseudomonas sp. yb_5. Classification (NCBI taxonomy): domain Bacteria; kingdom Pseudomonadati; phylum Pseudomonadota; class Gammaproteobacteria; order Pseudomonadales; family Pseudomonadaceae; genus Pseudomonas; species Pseudomonas sp. yb_5. The sequence goes on along the minus strand of NZ_JBICKE010000131.1, from coordinate 42,340 downwards.
CGCTGACGCTGGCCGCCAGACAGCTGTGCCGGCTTACGCGCGCCATAGCCAGCCAGGGCCACCATGGCCAGGGCTTCTTCGGCACGGCTGTGGCGTTCGGCCTTGCCCACGCCTTTTACCTTCAGGCCATAGGCGATGTTGTCCAGCACGTTCATGTGCGGGAACAGCGCATAGTCCTGGAACACTGTGTTGACGTCACGTTGGTAGGGCGGCATGCCTGCGGCCTCGATCCCTTGGATGCGGATCGAACCGCTGGAGGGATGCTCGAAGCCTGCGATCAGGCGCAGGCAGGTGGTCTTGCCCGAGCCGGAAGGGCCGAGCATGGAAAAGAACTCGCCATCGATGATGTCGATGCTGACCTGGTCGACGGCCTTGACCTCGCCAAAGGTGCGGGAAACCTGGGTGAACTGGACGGCTAGGGGCATGCGTGGACTCCAGGAACGAATATTTCTCCTGTACCGGCCTCTTCGCGGGCAAGCCCGCTCCTACAGGTGGAGCGCCACCCTTGCATCAGGTGAAGAACCTGTGGGAGCGGGCTTGCCCGCGAAGAGGCCAGCACAGGCATTCAGACAACCTCAGCGACCACCCATGATCGCAATGTAGTCCTGGGTCCAGCGGCTGTACGGCACGAACTTGCCCCCTTGGGCCTGCGGTGTTTTCCAGAAGGCGATCTTGTCGAAGTTGTCGAAACCGTTGGCCTTGCAGCCCTCGGTCCCCAGCAGTTCGCTGCCGGTGCACGCCGCCGGCACAGCCGGCAACGAGCCGAACCAGGCTGCCACATCGCCTTGCACCTTAGGTTGCAACGACCAGTCCATCCATTTGTAGGCGCAGTTGGGGTGCTTGGCCTCGGCGTGCAACATGGTGGTGTCAGCCCAGCCGGTCGCGCCCTCCTTGGGGATGGTCGAGGCCACTGGCTGGTTCTCGGCCTTGAGGCCATTGACCATGTAGCCCCAGGAGCTGGAGGCAACCACGCCTTCATTTTTCACATCGCTCATCTGGACCGTGGCGTCATGCCAATAGCGGTGGATCAGCGGTTGTTGCTGGCGTAGCAGTTCCAGCACGGCCTTGTATTGTGCCTCGTTCAGTTCGTACGGGTCCTTGATGCCCAGTTCGGGCTTGGCCGACTTGAGGTACAGCGCTGCATCGGCGATGTAGATCGGCCCGTCATAGGCTTGCACGCGGCCCTTGTTCGGCTTGCCGTCGGGCAGGTTCTGCGGCTCGAACACCACGCTCCAGCTGGTCGGTGCCTGCTTGAAGGTGTTGGTGTTGTACAGCAGCACGTTTGGCCCCCACTGGTACGGCGTGCCGTACACCTGCTTGTCGACCACATACCAGTCACCGTTCTGCAGGCGCGGGTCGATGGTCTTCCAATTCGAGATCAGGGCGGTGTTGATCGGCTGCACGCGTTTGCCTGCGATCAGCCGCAACGATGCATCGCCCGAGGCGGTGACCAGGTCATAGCCGCCCTTGGCCATCAGGCTGACCATCTCGTCCGAGGTGGCGGCAGTTTTCACACTGACCTTGCAGCCGGTTTCCTTTTCGAAGCCGGTTACCCAGTCGTAGGCCTTGTCGCTTTCACCGCGCTCGATGTAGCCGGGCCAGGCGATGATGTCCAGGCGCCCCTCGCCGGCTCCCAGGGCCTTGGGCGCTTCGGCGGCCTGCAGGCTGGTGCCGGCCAGCAAGGCGCAGGTGGTGGCGCCGAGCAATGCGGTCTTGTGCACTGACATGGTGTTCCCTCTTCTTGGCGATCCTGTTCTGGCAGTCATGAGGCAAGCAGTGAAGCAATCGTTATAAGCGTAGTGCGTGGGTGTGAGGTATTGGCGATATCGAGTCTAGTTGGCTTTTTGCCAGCTAATGCAACATCCGGAAGCAAATCCCTGCATGGCGTGTGCTCCGCCAAGCCTTACTCTGGCGTTTGAATCTTCTTACGTGGAGACGCGCGAATGAATACCCGGGGCTTGCTTGATCAACTCCTCAAATCTGGCCAGCAATTGCTCGAGAAGCAGGGAGGCGCCACCAAGCCTGGCAGCGCGTCAGGCGGGCTTGGCGGGCTATTGTCCGGAGCAGGGGGCGGCCTGTTGGGTGGAGGCGCTCTTGGCCTGTTGCTGGGTAGCAAGAAGGCCCGCAAGTACGGTGGCAAAGCCCTGACGTACGGTGGCCTCGCCGCGCTGGGGGTGCTGGCCTATAAAGCTTACGGCAACTGGCAGGCAAACCAGCGGGTGGCCGCCGCCGAGCCTCAAACCATCGACCGCCTGCCGCCAGCCCAGGCCGAGCAGCACAGCCAGGCAGTACTGCGCGCGCTGGTGGCGGCCGCCAAGTCCGATGGGCATATCGACGAGCGCGAACGGGCGCTGATCGAGGGCGAGTTCACACGCCTGGACAGCGACCGCGAATTGCAGCACTGGCTGCATGCCGAGCTGAACAAGCCGCTGGACCCGGCCGAAGTGGCCCGCGCGGCGCAAACGCCGGAGATGGCTGCCGAGATGTATCTGGCCAGCGTGATGATGGTCGATGAGGATAACTTCATGGAGCGTGCCTACCTGGATGAGCTGGCCCGCCAGCTGCGGCTGGACCCGGGCTTGCGCCAGGCGCTGGAGACCCAGGTGAGGGAGGCCGTTGCGCAGTAGCAGCGTTTGTCACGACATTTTCTGCGTTCGTCAAGCCGAGCGCCGAAAATGTCACGACAAGCACTTGCCAGCTTTTACCCAATCCGCGCATTTCGCCCGATAAACCGTAAGACCTCTGGGCTATACTTCGGCGATTTTTCCCGCTCGTTGTGAATTCCTGAGGGCTGAATGTGAAGAACTGGACCTTGCGCCAACGGATCCTGGCAAGTTTCGCCGTGATCATCGCCATCATGCTGCTGATGATCGTGGCCGCCTACTCGCGGTTGGTGACTATCGAAACCGCCGAAGAGGCGGTGGGGACCGACAGCATTCCCGGCGTCTACTACAGCTCGATGATCCGCAGCGCCTGGGTCGACAGCTACGTCACCAGCCAGCAACTGGTGGGCCTGTCCAACCATCGTGAAATCACTTCGGCCGACCTGGAACTGTTCAGAAACTTCGATAACCGGCTAAAGCAATTCATGGCCAGCTACCAGACCACCATTAAGGACAAGGACGACCAGGCCCGATTTGACAGCTTCGTGCAACTGGAAGAAAACTACCTCAAGATCGTCAACCAGGTGCTGGATGCGTACGCTCAGCACAACTACGACGAAGCCCAACGGCTGATCACCGAGGTCCTCACCCCGGCCTGGATGGATGGGCGCGAGCACCTGAATGACGTGATCGAGAATAATCGGGCCTCTGCCGGTGCCGCCACCAACGAGATCGTCAATGCCGTCAACACGGCCAAGGGCAGCATGTTGGTTTCGCTGTTGTTGGCAATCGTCGCTGCCGGCATCTGCGGCCTGCTGCTGCTACGTGCTATCACGGCGCCCATGCAGCGTATCGTGCATGCCCTCGACAAACTGCGCTCGGGTGATTTGAGCATGCGCCTGAGCCTGGACCGCAAGGACGAATTCGGCGCCATCGAAAGCGGCTTCAACGAAATGGCCGAGGCACTGGCCAACCTGGTGGCCCAGGCCCAACGTTCGTCGGTGCAGGTGACCACTTCGGTCACCGAGATTGCCGCCACGTCCAAGCAGCAGCAGGCCACCGCCACCGAAACGGCCGCCACCACCACCGAAATCGGCGCCACCTCGCGGGAAATCGCCGCCACTTCGCGGGACCTGGTGCGCACCATGACCGAAGTGACTACGGCTGCTGATCAGGCATCCAGTCTGGCAGGCTCCGGGCAGCAGGGCCTGGCACGCATGGAAGAGACCATGCATCAGGTGATGGGCGCTGCCGACCTGGTCAATGCCAAGCTCGGTATCCTCAACGAGAAAGCCAGCAACATCACCCAGATGGTGGTAACCATCGTCAAGGTTGCGGACCAGACCAATCTGCTGTCGCTCAACGCCGCCATCGAAGCGGAAAAGGCCGGCGAATATGGCCGCGGCTTTGCCGTGGTTGCTACCGAAGTGCGCCGCCTGGCCGACCAGACCGCCGTGGCCACCTACGACATCGAGCAGATGGTGCGCGAGATCCAGTCGGCAGTGTCGGCCGGTGTCATGGGGATGGACAAGTTCTCCGAAGAAGTGCGCCGCGGCATGTTCGAGGTGCAGCAGGTGGGCGAGCAACTCAGCCAGATCATTCACCAGGTACAGGCCTTGGCGCCGCGTGTGTTGATGGTCAACGAAGGCATGCAGGCCCAGGCCACTGGTGCCGAACAGATCAACCAGGCGCTGGCCCAGCTCAGCGATGCCAGCACCCAGACTGTCGAGTCGCTGCGCCAGGCCAGCTATGCCATCGATGAGCTGAGCCAGGTGGCTGCGGGCCTGCGTGGCGGCGTGTCGCGCTTCAAAGTCTGACCGCGATGAACGACTTGCTACTGCGCAACGCGGCGGAGAACACCAAGGGGACGCTGTACCTGCAGTTTCGCATCAGAGAGCAGCGCTTTGCCCTGAGCGTGCACGAGGTGATCGAAGTGCTGCCGCGTCAGCCGCTCAAGCCCATCGCCCAGGCACCTGCCTGGGTCGCGGGTATCCTCGCCCATCGTGGCCAACTGGTACCGGTGATCGACCTTGCCGCACTGAGCTTCGGCCAGGCAGCGGTGCAACGCACCAGCACCCGCCTGGTGCTGGTCCACTATCGAGGCGGTCTGCAGCTTGGCCTGATCCTTGAGCAGGCCACCGAAACCCTGCGTTGCCAACCCGACGAGTTCCAGCCCTACGGGGTGGACACAGGCGAAGCGCCTTATCTGGGCCCGGTGCGCCAGGATGCCCAGGGCCTGCTGCAGCGCATCGAAGTCAATGACCTGCTGCCCGACACCGTGCACCAATTGCTGTACACGCAAGACCCGACAGGGATGCCCACATGAACGAACAGCGTTTCTTCCGCTTCTTGCGCGAGCGTATTGGCCTGGACGTGGAGTCGGTGGGGGCGCCCATGGTCGAACGCGCGCTGCGTCAACGTTGCGTGGCTGCGGGCGCGATGGACCTGGACGATTACTGGCTGCGCCTGCAGCAGTCGGCAGATGAGCAACAGGCGCTGATCGAAGCGGTGATCGTCCCGGAAACCTGGTTTTTCCGTTACCCCGAATCCTTCACTGCGCTGGCCAGCCTGGCCCATAAACGGCTTGCTCAACTGGCTGGCGCGCGCCCGCTGCGATTACTCAGCCTGCCATGTTCTACCGGCGAGGAGCCCTATTCGCTGGCCATGGCCTTGTTTGACGCCGGGATGGGGCCAGGGGCATTCCTTGTCGATGGAATGGACATCAGCCCCAGCTCGGTAGCCAAGGCCGGGCAGGCGGTATATGGGCGCAATGCGTTCCGGGGTAGCGAACTGGGCTTTCGCGAGCGTTACTTCGATGCTCAGGGCGAAGGCCACCGCCTGCATGAACGGGTACGCCAGCAAGTCAGCCTGCGGGTGGGCAATGTGCTTGACCCGGCGCTGGCCAGCCGCGATGGCCTGTATGACTTCGTGTTCTGTCGCAATCTGTTGATCTATTTCGACGTCCCGACTCAACAGCGTGTGTTCGAAGTGCTCAAGCGCTTGCTGCATCCGCAGGGTGTGCTGTTCATCGGCCCGGCTGAAGGCAGCTTGTTGGCGCGCATGGGCATGCGCCCATTGGGGATCGCCCAGTCGTTTGCCTATGTGCGTCACGAAGGCGACAGCCCCCCCTTGGCGGCGGCACCTGCCCAACCCGCCAAGCGTACGTTCACCAGCTTGCCGGCACCGGGTTTTTCGCAGCCCAGTGTGCCGTTGTCTCGTCCGCTGCGTGTGCTGCCGGTGGCGGCCAGGCCAGCGCCAGTCCGCGAGCACAGGCACGAGGGGGCCAGCGAGTTGCTGGCCGACATTGCCCGGCTGGCCAATGCCGGCGCCAGCGAGCAGGCCCGTAGCGCATGCCAGCGCTACCTGAGCCAGTACCCGCCGTCGGCACAGGTGTACTACTGGCTGGGTTTGCTCAGTGATACCGAAGGCGATGCGCAGCAGGCGCTGAACCACTATCGCAAGGCCCTGTACCTGGATCCACAGCACCCCGAGGCGCTGGTGCACCTGGCCGCCTTGCTGGCGGCCCAGGGTGACATGGCCGGCGCTCGGCGCCTTCAGGCGCGCGCGGCGCGGGCTGGCCGGGAGTCTGAACGATGAACAGTGAATCCGCGATGCAGTTGCTCGCCGAGGATGACGCGCACATCGACGACTGTTGGAACCGCATTGGTGTGCGCGGCGACAAGCAGTGCCCACTGCTGGAGCGGCATGTTCATTGCCGCAATTGCGAGGTGTATGCCGCTGCGGCCACGCGTTTGCTCGACCGTTATGCGCTGACGCAGGACCACCAGGCTGCAGCGGTGCAGCCGGACGAGGAAAACACCGGCCATTCCATGCTGCTGTTCCGTCTGGGCGAAGAATGGCTGGCGCTGGCTACCGCTTGCCTGGTCGAGATCGCCCCCTTGCAGGCGGTGCATTCTTTGCCGCACCAGCGCTCGCGGCTGCTGCATGGGGTTGCCAATGTGCGCGGCGCGTTGGTGCCGTGCCTGTCACTGGCTGACTTGCTGGGGGTGCAGGGCGGCGCCCCCGAGCAACGCAGCGTACGGGCGATGCCACGTATGCTGATTCTGGCCGCCGAAGGTGGGCCGGTGGTGATGGCTGTCGAGGAAATCGACGGTATTCACCGGCTCGACCCGCAGTTGCTGGGCAGTGGCCGGGACGCCACACGCTTTACCGCCGCAGTCCTGCAGTGGCGCGGCCGCAGCGTGCGGGTTCTGGACGATCAACACTTACTGTCTGCCCTGCAGCGGAGCCTGTCATGACCCCAGAGCAAATGCGCGACGCATCGTTGCTCGAACTGTTCAGCCTGGAGGCCGAGGCGCAGACCCAAGTGCTCAGCGCTGGCCTGATGGCACTGGAACGCAACCCCACCCAAGCCGACCAGCTCGAGGCGTGCATGCGCGCAGCGCACTCGCTCAAGGGGGCAGCGCGCATTGTCGGGGTGGATGCTGGCGTCAGTGTCGCCCACGTCATGGAGGATTGCCTGGTAGCGGCCCAGGAAGGCCGACTGCGGCTGACCGCCGAGCATATTGACGCGTTGTTGCAAGGTACCGACCTGCTGATGCGTATTGCCACACCCGGCGATGCCGGGGCGCAGGCGACCTTGCCGGTGTTTCTTGCGCAAATGGCCAGCCTGCTCGACGTGGGCGCTTCCGCCATGCCTGCAGTGCCGCTGGCTGCACCCGTGCTGCCGGAGCCGCCGCCGGCAACCCTGCCGCCTGCACCCTTGCCATTGCCAGCCCAGGCGCCGGAACCAGAGCCCGAACCAGCCCTGCGGCGCAAGGCTGGCAAGCGCGCTGGCGAAGGTGCCGAGCGGGTTCTGCGTGTCACCGCCGACCGCCTCAATAGCCTGCTTGACCTGTCCAGCAAGTCGCTGGTGGAAACCCAGCGGCTCAAACCGTACCTGGCTACCCTGCAGCGCCTCAAACGCATGCACGGCCAAGGCATGCAGGCACTTGACGGCTTGCGCATGCAACTGGAAGACAGTGGTCAGGGCGGCGAGGTGCTCGAAGCCTTGGCACAGACCCAGCGCCTGCTGGCAGAGACCCAGCAGATTCTGCAGCAGCAGGCGGCCGATCTGGATGAGTTCGGCTGGCAGGCCAGTCAGCGTGCACAGTTGTTGTATGACACTGCCCTGGCCTGCCGGATGCGGCCGTTTGCCGACGTGCTGACCGGGCAAAGCCGCATGGTCCGCGACCTGGGCCGTTCGCTGGGCAAACCGGTGCGGCTGGTGGTGGAAGGGGAAAAGACCCAGGTCGACCGCGATGTGCTGGAAAAGCTCGAAGCACCGCTGACCCACCTGTTGCGCAATGCTGTCGACCACGGCATCGAATTGCCCGAGCGGCGCCTGCTGGCAGGCAAGCCGGACGAGGGGGTGATCCGACTGCGGGCTTCGCACCAGGCGGGCATGCTCAGCCTGGAGCTGATCGACGATGGCGCCGGTATCGACCTGGAGCGCCTGCGCAGCAGCATCGTCGAGCGCGCCCTGTCGCCTGCTGATACGGTGGCGCGGATGAGTGAGGCGGAGCTGCTGACGTTCCTGTTCCTGCCCGGTTTCAGCCTGCGTGACAAGGTTACCGAAGTGTCCGGGCGCGGTGTGGGGCTGGATGCGGTGCAGCACTTGATCCGCGAGCTGCGCGGCTCGATCGAGTTGACTCAGGCGGCAGGGCAGGGCTGTCGCTTCCATCTGCAGGTGCCGCTGACCCTCTCGGTCGTTCGCAGTCTGGTGGTCGAGGTGGGTGGTGAGGCTTACGCCTTCCCGATGGCCCATATCGAACGCACGCTGGAAGTGACCGCCGAGCAGATCGTGCAGATCGAAGGGCGGCAGCATTTCTGGCACGAAGGCCGGCATATTGGCCTGGTGGCGGCCAGCCAGTTGCTCAATCGACCGGCCGGGCAAAGCGACGAAACCAGTCTGCGGGTAGTGGTGATTCGTGAGCGCGAGCAACTGTACGGCGTGGCCGTGGAGCGGTTGGTGGGGGAGCGGGTGCTGGTCGTGATGCCACTCGACCCGCGCCTGGGGAAAGTGCAGGACATTTCCTCCGGTGCCTTGCTCGATGATGGCTCGGTGGTCCTGATTGTCGATGTCGAAGACTTGCTTCGCTCGGTGGAAAAACTGCTCAGTACCGGCAGCCTGGAGCGTATCGAACGCGGCAGCAGCGGAGCCCGTGGTGTGGTTCGCAAACGCATCCTGGTGGTCGACGACTCGCTGACCGTGCGTGAACTGCAGCGCAAGCTGCTGGGCAACCGTGGCTACGACGTGGCGGTGGCGGTGGATGGCATGGATGGCTGGAACGCCCTGCGCAGCGAGGACTTCGACCTGTTGATCACCGACATCGACATGCCGCGCATGGACGGTATCGAGCTGGTTACCTTGGTGCGCCGCGACCAGCGCCTGCAGTCGTTGCCGGTGATGGTGGTGTCCTATAAAGACCGTGAGGAAGACCGACGGCGAGGCCTGGATGCCGGCGCCGACTACTATTTGGCAAAGGCCAGTTTCCACGACGATGCGTTGCTGGATGCTGTGGTGGAGCTGATCGGAGGTGCTCAGGGATGAAGATCGCCATCGTCAATGACATGCCCCTGGCCGTCGAAGCGTTGCGCCGTGCGGTCGCCCTGGAGCCCGCGCACCAGGTCGTGTGGGTAGCCAGCAACGGTGCCGAGGCGGTGCAGCGTTGCACCGAGTTGTTGCCGGACCTGATACTCATGGACCTGATCATGCCGGTGATGGACGGTGTCGAGGCGACCCGACGGATCATGGCCGAAACCCCGTGCGCCATTGTCATCGTCACGGTCGACCGTAAGCAGAACGTACACCGGGTATTCGAGGCCATGGGCCATGGCGCCCTCGATGTGGTCGACACCCCTGCGCTGGGGGCTGGCGATGCCCGCGAAGCGGCGGCGCCATTGCTGCGCAAGATTCTCAATATCGGCTGGCTGGTCGGCCAGCAGCGTACACCTGCCGCAAGGTCGGTGGCGGCACCACTGCGCGAGGCTTCCCAGCGCCGCGGGTTGGTGGCAATCGGGTCTTCGGCGGGGGGGCCAGCAGCACTGGAAGTGTTGCTCAAGGGCTTGCCGGTCGCGTTTCCGGCGGCCATCGTGCTGGTCCAGCATGTGGACCAGGTGTTTGCCGCAGGCATGGCCGAATGGCTCAGCAGCGCAGCAGGCCTGCCGGTGCGACTGGCCCGTGAAGGCGAACCGCCGCGGCCAGGGCAGGTACTCCTGGCCGGTACCAACCACCACATTCGCCTGCTACAGAGCGGCCAACTGGCCTACACTGCCGAACCTGTGAATGAAATCTACCGGCCCTCGATCGATGTGTTCTTCGAGAGCGTGGCACGTTACTGGAATGGTGAAGCCGTGGGCGTGTTGCTCACCGGCATGGGCCGCGACGGTGCCCAGGGCCTGAAGCTGATGCGTCAGCAGGGCTTTCTGACCATTGCCCAGGACCAAGCCAGCAGCGCGGTGTATGGCATGCCCAAGGCTGCTGCGGCTATTGATGCCGCCGTGGAAATCCGCCCGCTGGAACGCATTGCCGGGCGCCTGACTGAATTTTTCGCAAAATGACGAAATGTATTGAATCACGCCGCCAGGCCGGTAGTGATCGGGTGAACAATGATGAATGATTTACCGATCGAAGGTTTCGCGACCACCAACGAGAACTCGGCGATGGTGCTGTTGGTTGACGATCAGGCAATGATCGGCGAAGCGGTGCGGCGTGGCTTGGCCGATGAAGACAACATCGACTTCCACTTCTGTGCCGACCCGCACCAGGCGGTGGCCCAGGCCATGCGCATCAAGCCCACGGTCATTCTTCAAGACCTGATCATGCCAGGCCTGGACGGCTTGACCCTGGTGCGCGAGTACCGCAACAACCCGGTGACCCAGGACATCCCGATCATCGTCCTGTCGACCAAGGAAGACCCGTTGGTCAAGAGTGCGGCATTTGCTGCCGGGGCCAACGATTACCTGGTCAAGCTGCCTGACACCATCGAGCTTGTGGCGCGCATTCGCTACCACTCGCGCTCCTACCTGACACTGTTGCAGCGCGACGAGGCCTACCGTGCCTTGCGCGTCAGCCAGCAGCAGTTGCTGGATTCCAACCTGATGCTGCAGCGGCTGATGAACTCCGATGGCCTGACTGGGCTGTCCAACCGCCGCCACTTCGATGAATACCTGGAGCTGGAGTGGCGGCGGGCGATGCGTGAACAGCAGCAGTTGTCTTTGCTGATGATCGACGTGGACTTCTTCAAAGTCTACAACGACAGCTTTGGCCACCTGGCCGGCGACGAGGCCTTGCGCCAGGTGGCCGAAGCCATTCGCGGCTCGTGTTCGCGGCCGACCGACCTTCCGGCGCGCTATGGCGGTGAAGAGTTCGCCCTGGTGCTGCCCAACACCTCGCCAGGCGGGGCGCGGCTGGTGGCCGAGAAGCTGCGCCAGACCGTGCTGGGCCTGGGTATCCCGCATACTGCGCCAACGGCTGATGCATTTTTGACCGTAAGCATCGGCCTGGCCACCCAGACGCCTGCTATCGGCAGCCACTGCCGGCAGCTGATTTCGGCGGCCGACAAAGGTCTTTACCTGGCCAAGAACGGTGGGCGTAACCAAGTCGGCATCGCCTAAGCACTTGGAGAGGGCGCGGCCGCTCTCACATGAGACCGCGCAGGTTGCCCTAAATACATACGACCGCCCGGCGGGTCTGCCGCCATGCTGCGGACTCAGTTATACTCGCGGGCTTTTCACCGAATTCGCACGAGTAGCCCGCCCATGGAAATCCAACCGATCCTGAACACCATCAAGGACCTCACCGAGCGTTCCCAGTCAATTCGGGGGTATCTTTGACTACGATCACAAGCATGACCGCCTGATCGAAGTCAACCGCGAGCTGGAAGACCCCAACGTCTGGAACAAGCCTGAGTACGCCCAGGCACTGGGCCGCGAGCGTGCCATGCTGGCCCAGGTCGTCGAGACCCTGGACAAACTGTCCAACGGCCTGGGTGACTGCCAGGACCTGCTCGACATGGCCGTCGAAGAAAATGACGAAGGCGCCGTCGGCGACGTCGTGACCGAGCTGGAAAGCCTGGAAGAAAACCTGGCCCAGCTTGAGTTCCGTCGCATGTTCAGCGGCGAGATGGACATGAACAACGCCTACCTGGACATCCAGGCCGGTTCCGGTGGTACCGAAGCGCAGGACTGGGCCAACATCCTGCTGCGCATGTACCTGCGCTGGGCCGACAAGCGTGGTTTCGACGCCACCATCATCGAGCTTTCCGAAGGTGAAGTGGCCGGTATCAAAGGTGCAACCGTGCACATCAAGGGCGAGTACGCCTTCGGCTGGCTGCGCACCGAAATCGGTGTGCACCGCTTGGTGCGCAAGAGCCCGTTCGACTCCGGTGCCCGTCGCCACACGTCGTTCTCGGCGGTATTCGTATCGCCCGAGATCGACGACAAGGTCGAAATCGAGATCAACCCGTCCGACCTGCGCATCGACACCTACCGCTCCTCCGGTGCCGGTGGTCAGCACGTGAACACCACCGACTCGGCGGTCCGTATCACCCACGTGCCGACCAACACCGTGGTGGCTTGCCAGAACGAACGTTCCCAGCACGCCAACAAGGACACCGCCATGAAAATGTTGCGGGCCAAGTTGTACGAGCTGGAAATGCAGAAGCGCAATGCCGCCTCGCAGGCGCTGGAAGACAGCAAGTCGGACATCGGCTGGGGTCACCAGATTCGCTCCTACGTACTGGATGACTCGCGCATCAAGGACTTGCGTACCGGTGTCGAGCGTAGCGATTGCCAGAAAGTCCTGGACGGCGACCTCGACCAGTATCTGGAAGCGAGCCTCAAGCAGGGCCTGTAATTGGCACCCCCATGCCGCGCTACCTGGCCAGCCGCCGGTAGCGCGTGCCCTGCCCGGAACGGGCAACGAATACCTGATGGAAAGAATGACGACATGAGCGACCTCAAGACCGAATCGCAAGACCTGCAACAGGAAGAAAACGCCCTGATCGCCCTGCGCAAGGAAAAACTTGCCGCCGAGCGTGCCAAGGGCAATGCCTTCCCCAACGACTTCCGTCGCGACAGCTACTGCAACGACCTGCAGAAGCAGTATGCGGACAAGACCAAGGAAGAGCTGGAAGCAGCCGCGATCCCGGTCAAGGTCGCCGGCCGCATCATGCTCAACCGTGGTTCGTTCATGGTTATCCAGGACATGACTGGCCGTATTCAGGTCTACGTCAACCGCAAGACCCTGCCGGAAGAAACCCTGGCCGCGGTCAAGACCTGGGACCTGGGCGACATCATCAGCGCCGAAGGCACCCTGGCCCGTTCCGGCAAGGGCGACCTGTACGTCGAGATGACCAACGTACGCCTGCTGACCAAGTCGCTGCGCCCGCTGCCCGACAAGCACCACGGCCTGACCGACACCGAGCAGCGCTACCGCCAGCGCTACGTCGACCTGATGGTCAACGAAGAAACCCGCCACACCTTCCGTGTGCGTTCGCAAGTGATCTCGCACATCCGCAAGTTCCTCATCGAGCGTGACTTCCTCGAAGTCGAGACGCCGATGCTGCAGACCATTCCGGGCGGCGCCGCTGCCAAGCCGTTCGAAACCCACCACAATGCCTTGGACATGGCCATGTTCCTGCGTATCGCGCCGGAGCTGTACCTCAAGCGTCTGGTGGTTGGTGGTTTTGAGAAAGTGTTCGAGATCAACCGCAACTTCCGTAACGAAGGCGTTTCGACTCGTCACAACCCTGAATTCACCATGCTCGAGTTCTACCAGGCCTATGCCGACTACCGTGACAACATGGACCTCACCGAGGAACTGTTCCGCGAGCTGGCGCAACTGGTATTGGGTTCTACGGACGTGCCGTACGGCGACAAGGTATTCCACTTCGGCGAGCCGTTCGCACGCCTGTCGGTGTTCGACTCGATCCTCAAGTACAACCCGGAGCTGACCGCTGCCGACCTGCAGGACGTCGACCGCGCCCGCGAGATTGCCAGGAAGGCCGGCGCCAAGGTGCTGGGCCATGAAGGCCTGGGCAAGCTGCAGGTGATGATTTTCGAAGAGCTGGTCGAGCACAAGCTGGAACAGCCGCACTTCATTACCGAGTACCCGTTCGAAGTGTCGCCGCTGGCCCGTCGCAACGACGACAACCCGGCCGTTACCGACCGTTTCGAGCTGTTCATCGGTGGCCGCGAAATCGCCAACGCCTACTCCGAGCTCAACGATGCCGAAGATCAGGCCGAGCGCTTCCTGGCCCAGGTGGCCGAGAAGGACGCAGGTGACGATGAAGCCATGCACTATGACGCCGACTTCGTTCGTGCGCTGGAGTACGGCATGCCGCCGACCGCCGGTGAAGGCATCGGCATCGACCGCCTGGTGATGCTGCTGACCAACTCGCCGTCGATCCGCGACGTCATCCTGTTCCCGCACATGCGTCCGCAGGCCTGAGTGAGCTGAACGAGCCGCCTTTCGAGGCGGCTTTTTCTTGCCTGAAGCTTTATGTTGTCAGGGCTGGCCCCTTCGCGGGTGAACCCGCTCCTGCAAAGGCCTCAGCAGGCCCTTGCAGGAGCGGTTTTACCCGCGAAGAGGCCGGTACTGACGAAACACTGCCCATGAGGTATCCCCCGTGACACCCGCCATGCCTGACCAAGGCGCCGCCGGCATCGCCACCGCCGTCGCCGAAAGCGTGCAATACCAAGGCCGCAAGACTGCCCGCCAAGGCAGCGAACAGCGTCGCCAGTTGATTCTCGATGCCGCCATGCGCATTGTCGTGCGCGATGGCGTGCGCGGTGTGCGCCACCGGGCAGTGGCCGCCGAGGCCGGCGTGCCATTGTCGGCCACCACCTACTATTTCAAGGACATCGAGGACCTGCTCACCGATACCTTTGCCCAGTACGTCGAGCGCAGTGCGGCCTACATGGCCAAGCTGTGGGCCAACACCGAGGTGGTGTTGCGCCAGTTGCTGGCGCAGGGCGATGGCAGCCCGCAGTCACGTGCGCGGCTGGCTGACGACGTGGCGCGCATGACCGCCGACTACGTTCAGCGGCAACTGCTGAACCGCCGTGACTTCCTGATGGCCGAGCAGGCCTTCCGCCAGGAGGCGTTGTTGTGCCCACGGCTGGCAGAGCTGGTGTGCGCCCATGAACAGATCCTGCTGCACGGCACCCGGCAATTGCTGCAGGTAGTAGGCTCGCGGCAGCCGGAGCAGGACGCACAGATGTTGACGGCGATTATCGAGCAGTTGGAATATCAAGGCCTGCTCAAGGATGCGAATGCGCAAGCCGATGGGCAGATGCTCGCTATGCTTACCCGATACCTGCAGCTGGTGCTGGCATCGGCCTGAGGCGAGAACGACCTTTTCAAGGAGAACCTGATGAAAGCCTGGCGTGTGGTGTTGTTGACTTTGTCATTCCTGCTGCTGGGCGGTTGTCTGGTGACCTTCCATGAGCCCTTGCCCAGCAACCAGGCAGCGCCCAAGGCCCTGCTCGGCAAGTGGAGCAGCAAGGACGCCTGGGGAGAGCCGCTGAAACTGGTGATCAGCCGTAGCGGCGGCGATGCCTACAAGGCGGTGGCCACGGCCAAGGGCAAGGCCCCTGAAGAATACGTGTTCACCGTGTCACGCCACGGCAACCGCTGGTATTTGTCGGCTGGCGTGCCCAAGCGGCTGGGTGGCAATTTCCTGATTGGCGGCTTCGACATCGTCGATGGCAAGGAACTGGTGGTCTACAACCTGGATGTCGAGCAGGTGCAGCAGGCGGTGGACAAGAAGGAACTGAGCGGTCGTAGTACCGAAGTGCCGGAGGACAACGGCGACGGCGTGCTGATCGACAGCCCGGCGGCGCGGGTGCTGGCCTACCTGGACGACCCGGCCAACTCCGACCTGTTCGTCGAAGTGGCGCGGTTCCAGCGCTCGGGCAAATGACCGTGTTGGCGTCTTCGCGGGCAAGCCCGCTCCCACAGGTATTTCACAGGTATCTGATCCTGTGGTGTCCCTGTGGGAGCGGGCTTGCCCGCGAAGACGCCGGTACAGGTTTCGTGTACTAGAAAGGAGTCCCCGGTGGACGAATACCAGCAAACCATCCGCGCCCTGTCCGACCGCATCGTTGCGGCACAGACGCCTATTCGGGTCCTGGACGCGGTGAAGTGGGACGACAACATCCGCCAGGGCTTTCTCAAGGCCAAGGGCAAGGAGCCGCCGGCGGTTGATCGCGCCTACTACCAATCGCGCCCGCTGTCGTTCGACTCCAGCGCGGTCAAGGCCGAGTTCCAGGGCATCGAGCGCGACATCATTCGCCAGTTGGGCCAGTTCAACCCGGTCGGGCAGATCATGAAGCGCATGTGCCGCGAGTACCGCATGGTGGTGCGCATGCTCGAGGCGCGCGGCACCGAGGATTTCGGCCTGATCTCCCAGGAGCTGTACGGCGCCGCCTCGGATGCCTTCCACGCCGGTGACCCGACGCTGGCCGACCTTGGGCTGATGCTGTCGGACTACCTGAACAACATCGATGGCCGTGGTGACCTCAAGGATGAGCCAAAGAACCTCACCGCCAAGGAAGCCGTGGAGATCCTCCAGCATCGGCTGAACAAAGTGTTCGGCGAGGCCGAGGGAACCATTCGTGTGTTCGAGTCAGACGGCATCGTCGCTGACGCCGCAGCCGGTGCCGACTACATCAAGGTGCGTGCCGATGCCATGTTCAACACCCGCGATGTGCGCGCCCTGGAGGTGCACGAAGGGTTGGTGCATGTCGGGACCACGCTCAATGGCCTGAACCAGCCGATCTGCACCTTCCTGGCCAAGGGCCCGCCCTCGTCGACGGTAACCCAGGAGGGCTTGGCCATCCTCATGGAGGTGATCGCCTTTGCCTCCTACCCCAGCCGCCTGCGCAAGCTCACCAACCGCACCCGAGCCATCCACATGGTTGAGGAGGGCGCAGACTTCATGCAGGTCTACGGTTTCTTCCGCGAGCAGGGCTTCGAGATGGCGCAGAGCTACAGCAACGCCAGCCGGGTGTTCCGCGGGTCGGTGCCCAACGGCTTGCCATTCACCAAGGACTTGTCCTACCTCAAGGGCTTCATCATGGTTTACAACTACATTCAGTTGGCCGTGAAGAAGGGCAAACTGGAACAGATCCCGTTGCTGTTCTGTGGCAAGACCACCCTGGAAGACATGCGCACCCTGCGCCAACTCGTCGAGGAAGGGCTGGTCGAGCCGCCCAAGTACCTGCCCGAACAGTTCCGTGACCTTAACGCGCTATCGGCCTGGATGTGTTTCTCCAACTTCCTCAACCACCTGAGCCTGGACCGTATTGAAGCCGACTACGCGAACATTCTCTGAGCACTGCCGTCTGCTGGTCCTGGGCCTGGTCCTGCTGAGCCTTGGGGGCTGCAGCAGCCTGCTGTTCTACCCCGAGCGTGGTCAGGCCTTCACCCCTGAGCGGGCCAAGCTGGAATACCGCGACGTCACGCTGACCACTGCTGATGGCATCCGCCTTCACGGTTGGTGGCTGCCGGCCAAGGCCGGGGTGGAGGTCAAGGGCACGGTGCTGCACCTGCACGGCAACGGCGGTAACCTGCCTGGGCACCTGGGGGGCAGCTACTGGCTGCCGGAGCAGGGCTACCAGGTGTTGATGATCGATTACCGCGGCTATGGCTTGTCTCAGGGCCAGCCAAGCCTGCCGCAAGTGTACGAGGACATTGCCGCAGCCATGGCCTGGCTGGAGCAGGCCCCCGAGGTCAGGGGCAAGCCGCTGGTACTGCTGGGGCAGAGCCTGGGCGGTGCCATGGCCATTCATTACCTGGCGGCACACCCGGAGCAGCGCCAGCGCTTCAGCGCCCTGGTGTTCGATGGCGTGCCGGCCAGTTACCGCGCGGTGGGGCGCTTTGCTCTGAGCACCTCCTGGATGACCTGGCCACTGCAGGTTCCGCTGTCGTGGCTGGTGCCGGACGGCGACAGCGCGATCCACTCGATCGAGCGACTGAGCAGCCCGCCCAAGCTGTTTTTCCACAGCATCGACGACAACCTGGTCCCGATGGACAACGGCATCCGCCTGTATCAGCACGCGCCACCCCCTCGGGTGCTGCAACTGACCCGAGGTGGGCACGTACAGACCTTCGCCGACCCTACCTGGCGCCAGGTGATGCTGCGGTTCCTCGATGACCCCAGCCATTTCAACGGCCTGCGGCGGCTAGCCGAAGTGCCCAATTACCCTGACGAGAAGAACAAGCAATGAGTGAAGAACGCAACGCCATCCCGCTGATCCTGACCGGCGTCGGCAGCATCATCGTGACGGTGGGGGCCTTGTGGTACTACGGTTACCTGCATTTCGCCAAGCCCGAAGATGCCCTGCTGCTGCAGGATTTCACCATGCTCAAGACCATCCCCGGCGAGGACTACAAGGTATCGCTGGACCCGGCGCCGCAAGTGGCCCAGTGCGTCGATGGCGTGCTGGTGCTGTTCGACACCCAGCAAAAAGGCCTGACCGGCGTGCTGGTGGACAACCGTAAGCGTGCGGTGCGCTGCATGGGCGAGGAAACACCACAGCAGGTGCAGTGAGCCATTATCCCTGCTGCCTGAACTCGCCTCTTCGCGGGCACGCCCGCTCCCACAGGGTCGCGCAAAACTCGAGACTGGCGCCGTACCTGTGGGAGCGGGCTTGCCCGCGAAGAGGCCAGAACAGGCAAAAGAAAGCCCCGCATCAATCGCGGGGCTTGTCATTTCAGCTAACCAGCCTTACTGCTGAGCCTGGCTCACCGAGCGCGGTGCCACCGGCTGGTTGTCGTTGGAGATGGTCACCTCCACCCGACGGTTCTGCGCACGGCCCGAGTTGCTCGAGTTGTCCGCTACCGGGTACGCCTTGCCATAGCCCTGGGAAACGATTCGCGCCGGATCTACCCCGGCACGTACCAGTGCCATGCGCACGCTGTTGGCGCGGCGCTCGGACAGTGTCTGGTTGTAGTTGGCCGAGCCGACGCTGTCGGTGTAGCCCTCGACGATCACCTTGCGTTCCGGGTTTTCCTGTAGGAACCGCGCCAGCTTGGTGATGTTCGGGTAAGCGCTGCTCTTGAGTTCGGCCTTGTTGAAGTCGAACAGTACATCGCCGAAGGTCACCAGCGTTCCGCGGTCGGTCTGCTTGGCGTTGAGGCTGTCCTGCAGCTTGGCGATCTGCGCGTCGCGGGCATCCAGTTTGGCCTGGGCGCGCTGGGCCGAGGCGTTCTTCAGCTCGGCTTCGGCGGTGCGCAGGGCAATGGTCTGCTTGGCCACTTCGACGCGCTGGTTGGTCAGGTAGGCCAGTTGGTCGACTTTCTTCTCGTCTTCACGGTCCATGTACGCCTTGTCGGCCTTGTTCAGCCAGTCCTGGGCGTCCTTGGTCTCCAGTGCCGCGACCTTGCTCGCTTGCGGGTTGCTCTGCAGCGAAGAGAAGTTGGTGCGGGCCGCTTCCAGATTGGCATTCGGATCGTGCGAGCAGGCAGCAAGACCGACGCTCAGGGCCAGCAGGGCGGGAATCATGACGTGTTTGCGCATAGTGTTCATCCTTTGATCGTGTGCGAAGGCTAAGGTTGGCGGGGCAGGGCTCACTGAACGCTGCGCAGGCCTTCCTCACGTACGTCCTGAACGCCCTGGCGGGCATCCTGCACGGCCTTCTGGGCTTTGGCTGCCTGGGCCTTGCGTTCGGCGAGGCGGGCATCCCACTCGGCCTGTTGGGCCAGGCGCTTGGCCTCGTCGTACTTCTTGTCGTGCATGGCGATTTCGGCTTGCTTGAACTTGTCCTGAGCCGCTTTCATTTCCACGGCGGCGAACTCTGTACCGCCGGCGCTGACGGCGGAGTTCACGGCGGACTGGGTAACGGCATACTGCTCGGTGGGCGGATTGCCCGCACAGCCGGCCAGGACCAGGCTACTGCCCAGTGCCAGCGCGGCCAGCTTGAACCCGCGCACATGAGTGGATGACAGTTTGCTAGTGCGGGTCTTCATGGTGGTCAGCTCCATTGGATCACTCCTGATAACGACGATGTCCGTAGCAGTCCATCGCTCAATCCCTGACAAAACCGCGCGCTTCAGCTCAACGGTGCACGAGGGCAGTGTGCAGGGTTTTAGCGTGATGGCTATTGGCTCCGACTCGGACGTTTTTCGAATAGTTCAGAAAAAAACGCTGTAATCGGATAACTATTTCTGACTGATCGGTCAGTGCGATTTGCCTGGAACTTTCTCAGGCTGGAGCTGTATTCCGGGCCTTCAGCAGGCCCGGAACGCAGGAGCGCAGGATTATTTTTCGCTGTCGACTGTAGCGTTGCTCAAGTTGTGCAGGTGCTGGCGGGACAGGGAGAGAAAGCGCGGCGTAGGACCGACGTCCTCGTACAGCGGGTCGCCTTCTTCGTCGGTAGCGATGACCTGGCGCCCCTGCACATAGGGGAAGCTGGCCTCCAATTCTTCAAGGGCGGCTGCGACCAGTTCGCCGAGCAGTTCTTCAGCGGTGCGCTTGGGGTACATGTCGATCAGCGCGGCCAGGCGCGCTTCTGACTCCAGGTCCAGGTGCAGGACATGGCCGGTACGGCTAAGGGTACCGGCGGCATTCTGTTCCCAGTGCTGGGCGAGTTCACGGATTTTCATGATGACCTCTGTTGACGCCTGGAAAGGCTGCACTGCATGGGAGTGCTGTGCTTTCACTTTAGTTTGGTTTGGCTGATCACGGCTTGCCATCGTCGCCCGGCTGTGGGCACTCTTGGGGGATACCGCCCCCCCTGTAGGAGCGGGTTTACCCGCGAACACCGGCAACGCCGGTGCCAGGCACCGCCTTGGGTTGTTCACGGGTTAACCCGCGCTTGCACAGGGCGCGCTGAGGCTGATAGGGATGCAACGGAGAGAGCGCCAATGACCGATATCGATGTGCGTTTGCGTGAAGATGTCCATGTGTTGGGTGAACTGCTTGGCGAAACCATTCGCCAGCAGCATGGCGATGCGTTCCTGCAGAAAATCGAGGACATCCGCCACAGTGCCAAGGCCGACCGCCGCGGCCCTGGTGAGCAACTGAGTTCAACCCTGGCGGACCTGGCCGAAGAAGACCTGCTGCCTGTAGCGAGGGCCTTCAACCAGTTCCTCAACCTGGCCAACATGGCCGAGCAGTACCAGTTGATCCGCCGCCGCGACGCTGACCAACCCGAACCTTTCGAAGCGCGGGTACTGCCCGAGCTGCTGGGGCGTCTGAAGCAGGCCGGCCACAGCAACGACGCCCTGGCCCGGCAACTGGCCAAGCTCGATATCCAGCTGGTGCTCACCGCACACCCCACCGAAGTGGCCCGCCGCACGCTGATCCAGAAGTACGACGCGATCGCCGGCCAACTGGCCGCACAGGACCATCGTGACCTGACCCCGGCAGAACGCCAGCAAGTGCGCGAACGCCTGCGTCGGCTGATCGCCGAGGCCTGGCACACCGAAGAAATCCGCCGTACTCGGCCTACGCCGGTAGACGAAGCCAAGTGGGGTTTCGCAGTGATCGAGCATTCACTGTGGCACGCCATCCCCAGCCACCTGCGCAAGGTCGACAAGGCCCTGCTGGATGCCACTGGCCTGCGCCTGCCGCTGGAGGCCGCGCCGATCCGCTTTGCCTCGTGGATGGGTGGCGACCGTGATGGCAACCCCAATGTGACGGCTGCCGTCACCCGCGAAGTGCTGCTGCTGGCGCGCTGGATGGCCGCCGACCTGTTCCTGCGCGACATCGATGCACTGGCCGCCGAGTTGTCCATGCAGCAGGCCAGCGACGCCCTGCACAAACAGGTCGGCGACAGTGCCGAACCCTACCGCGCAGTGCTCAAGCGACTGCGTGACCGCCTGCGTGCGACACGCGCTTGGGCGCAGTCGGCCTTGACCAGCAACCAACCGGCCGGTGCCGACGTGCTGGTGGACAACCGCGAGCTGATCGCGCCGCTGGAGCTGTGCTACCAGTCACTGCATGAATGCGGCATGGGCGTTATCGCCGAAGGCCCGCTGCTTGATTGCTTGCGTCGTGCGGTCACCTTCGGCCTGTTCCTGGGCCGCCTGGACGTGCGCCAGGACGCTGCCCGTCACCGTGATGCGCTGACCGAGATTACCGATTACCTGGGCCTGGGGCGTTACGCCGACTGGGATGAGGAGCAGCGCATCGCGTTCCTCCAGGCCGAGCTGAAAAACCGCCGGCCCCTGCTACCTGCGCATTTCAAGCCGCAAGCGGACACCGCCGAAGTGCTGGCGACCTGCAGGGAAGTGGCCGCTGCACCGGCCGCCTCGCTGGGGTCTTACGTCATCTCCATGGCGGGGGCCGCCTCGGATGTACTGGCGGTGCAGCTGTTGCTCAAGGAAGCCGGCCTGACCCGCCCCATGCGTGTGGTGCCACTGTTCGAGACCCTGGCCGACCTCGACAACGCCGGCCCGGTCATGCAGCGCCTGCTTGGCCTGCCGGGCTACCGTGCGGGCCTGCGCGGCCCGCAGGAAGTGATGATTGGTTACTCCGATTCGGCCAAGGACGCCGGCACCACGGCTGCTGCCTGGGCGCAGTACCGGGCTCAGGAAAACCTGGTGCGTATCTGTGCCGAGCATCAGGTCGAGCTGCTGCTGTTCCACGGCCGTGGCGGTACGGTCGGGCGAGGCGGTGGCCCGGCCCATGCCGCGATCCTGTCGCAGCCACCGGGTTCGGTAGCGGGGCGTTTCCGCACCACCGAGCAGGGTGAAATGATTCGCTTCAAGTTCGGCTTGCCGGGCATCGCCGAGCAAAACCTCAACCTGTACCTGGCTGCCGTGCTTGAAGCCACGCTGTTGCCACCGCCGCCCCCGCAGCCGGCCTGGCGTGAGGTGATGGACCAGTTGGCTGCCGATGGTGTCCAGGCCTACCGCGGCGTGGTGCGGGATAATCCCGATTTCGTCGAGTACTTCCGCCAGTCGACGCCAGAACAGGAGCTGGGGCGCCTGCCGCTGGGCAGCCGCCCGGCCAAGCGTCGCGCCGGGGGCATCGAAAGCCTGCGCGCCATCCCGTGGATCTTCGGCTGGACCCAGACCCGGCTGATGCTGCCGGCCTGGCTGGGCTGGGAAACCGCGCTGACGAATGCCTTGGCCCGGGGACAGGGTGAGTTGCTGGCGCAGATGCGAGAGCAATGGCCGTTCTTCCGCACCCGCATCGACATGCTGGAAATGGTGCTGGCCAAGGCCGATGCGCAAATTGCCGAGGCCTACGACGAACGTCTGGTGCAACCGCACTTGCTCCCTTTAGGTGCGCACCTGCGCGACCTATTGTCGCAGTCATGCCAGGTGGTGTTGGGCCTGACCGGGCAGCCGGTGCTACTGGCGCACAGCCCCGAGACACTGGAATTCATTAGCCTGCGCAATACCTATCTGGACCCGTTGCACCGCCTGCAGGCAGAGTTGCTGGCCCGCTCGCGCAGCCGCGAAGCCGCTCTGGACAGCCCGTTGGAGCAGGCCTTGCTGGTGACCGTGGCGGGTATTGCTGCCGGGCTGCGCAACACTGGCTAAGGGCAAGCCCGGGTCATGTCTGGCGAGTGTCATACAGGCCCGGCACAATGACGGGGAGGGTGGTTGCGCCGGGCGCAACCGCCTGCCCGGTCAGTCGCAAGTGGCGCATTCCTGCAACTTTGGGACGCTTGTCTGGCTGCCGGGCGCTGTGTATCTTGAGCAGCCTTCTGACCGATTTATGGTCATACCCGATTTTCCGGACTTGGCCCTGGTTGCCGAATCCATTGAATTTCATAAAAAAATTTGAGGAGCACAAGATGCGCGTAATTCTGCTGGGAGCTCCCGGGGCCGGTAAAGGTACTCAGGCAAAGTTCATCACCGAGAAGTTCGGTATTCCACAGATCTCCACCGGTGACATGCTGCGTGCCGCCGTCAAGGCCGGTACCCCGCTGGGCCTGGAGCTGAAGAAAGTCATGGATGCCGGCCAACTGGTCTCCGACGAGTTGATCATCAGCCTGGTGAAGGAGCGCATCGCTCAGCCTGATTGCGCCAACGGTTGCCTGTTCGACGGCTTCCCACGCACCATCCCGCAAGCCGAAGCCATGGTCGCTGCCGGTGTCGACATTGATGCCGTGGTTGAAATTGCCGTGGACGACGAAGAAATCGTCGGCCGCATGGCGGGCCGCCGCGTGCACCTGGCCTCGGGCCGTACCTACCACATTCAGTACAACCCGCCGAAAGTGGAAGGCAAGGACGACGAGACCGGTGAAGACCTGATCCAGCGTGACGACGACAAAGAAGAAACCGTTCGCCATCGCCTGTCGGTCTACCACAGCCAGACCAAGCCGCTGGTGGATTTCTACCAGAAGCTGTCGGCTGCCAATGGCGGCAAGCCGAAGTACAGCCACATTGAAGGTGTCGGCTCGGTTGAAGCCATCACCGCCAAGGTCCTGGCAGCCCTGAGCTGAACCGGCGCCTGACGCACCTCGACAACGGCCCGCTTGCGGGCCGTTGTCGTTTGTAGGCCGCACAGCGGCCCCCTCGGGACACAACGCCGCTGCTGCTCTATACTGCCGCTCTTTTTCATTCGCACCTGGATACCCGTTCGATGACCACCCTGCTGGCCCTGGATACCGCCACCGAAGCCTGTTCCGTCGCGCTGCTGCATGACGGCAAGGTAACCAGCCACTACGAGGTGATCCCGCGCATGCATGCCCAGAAGCTGCTGCCGATGATCAAGCACCTGCTGGCTGACGCTGGCGTGGCACTGAATGCGCTGGATGCCATTGCCTTTGGCCGTGGCCCGGGCGCGTTCACTGGCGTGCGTATTGCCATCGGTGTGGTGCAAGGCCTGGCCTTTGCCCTCGAACGCCCGGTGCTGCCGGTGTCCAACCTGGCCGCACTGGCCCAGGGTGCATTGCGCGAGCATGGCGTGCAGCAGGTGGCAGCGGCCATTGATGCACGCATGGATGAAGTGTACTGGGGTTGCTACCAGGCCACGGCGGGCGAAATGCGCCTGGTCGGCCGTGAAGCCGTGTTGCCGCCCGAGCAGGTGGCGCTGCCGGCAGGCAGCAATGGCGAGTGGTTCGGTGCCGGTACCGGATGGGGCTATGCCGAGCGCCTGGCGGTTCAGGTGGCCGCGAGCAACCCTGGCGCCTTGCCCAATGCCCTGGACGTCCTCAGCCTGGCCACCTTCGCCTGGGCGCGTGGCGAGGCAATCGTCGCCGAGCAGGCGCAGCCGGTTTATCTGCGCGATAATGTAGCCACGCCCAAGAAGCACTGAGTGCTGTTCGTCGGTTATCGCCGAACACGCTAAAACCTTTTGCGCGATCTGTGGTCCAGTTATCACTCAAGCATTAGCGACGGAACCCTGATGCTGCTAAATTGCCATCATTGGTCCTGAGTGCTCATGCCATGCGTATCGACGGTTTCTCATCGCAGTCCTACCCGCTCAAGCGCACCTCGCGCAAAGCAGCGGTGCGTGACCAGGCCATCGACGATGCCGAGGTGATCGAGGAGGCAGAAGCCGCCCCGCAGGAAACCACCGCCCGCCGCCCTGGCGGTGGCCTGCCAGCCCGCCAGCAGGACATGGTTTTCCCTCGTGCCCGTGACCGCCGCACCGCCACCGCACTGGCCAGTTACCTGAGCACTGCCGGTTTTACCGACTGGGAAATGGAAGTACTGGGGCTCGACCTGTACATTTGATGGATGAATCCGTCACCACTGCCTTACTTTCTCGGTTGTCCGTCGTGGAGCGAAAACGCCTGGCGCGACTACCTGTACCCCGCCGACGCCAGCAGTAATCAAATGCTTGGCTTCTACAGCCAGGTGTTCAACGCCGTCGAAGGCAACACCACTTTCTATGCACGTCCCGCGCCCGGTACCATTGCCCGCTGGGCGCAAGTCATGCCCGAGCACTTTCGCTTCACTGCCAAGTTTCCGCGGGATGTCAGCCATGAGGGCGACCTGCGTGACCAGCTTGAGCCTGCCTTCGACTTCACCCGGCTGATGGCCCCGCTGGGCCAGCGCGTGTCACCCTACTGGCTGCAGTTGCCGGCCCAGTTTGGCCCGGCGCGCCTGGGTGAGCTTTGTCACTTCCTCGATCAGATCGCCGTGCCCGTGGCCGTGGAAGTGCGCAACCAGGCCTTTTTTGCCAAGGGTGAGGAAGAACGCCTGCTCAATCGCCTGCTGCACGAACGCGGCGTGGAGCGCATCTGCCTCGACCCGCGCGCGCTGTTCAGTTGCACCTCGCGCGACCCTGCCGTGCTGCATGCGCAGTCGAAGAAGCCCAGGGTGCCACCGCGTCCGGCAGCCTTCAGCCAGCACCCTCAGGTTCGCTTCATCGGCCATCCGGAACTGGAGGCCAACCACACCTTCCTCAGCCCTTGGGTAGAAAAAGTCGCCGCCTGGATCGAAGAAGGCCGCAATCCCTATATCTTCCTGCACACCTCGGACAATCGCCTGGCTGCGGCGCTGGCCCAGTGTTTCCATCAGCGGCTGATGGCACGGCTGCCGGGCCTGGCACCTTTGCCGGAATTGCCGCGCGCCCCTGAGGTCGAACAATTAGGGCTACTCTGACCTTTCCCTGACTGCCGGAGGTTGAACCATGGATGTGCAAACCCTGCGAGCTGAGGCCTTCAAGGCTTTACACGAGCGCGACGGCGCGTTCGTCATCCCCAACCCGTGGGATGCCGGCTCCGCCAAGTTGCTCGCCGGCCTGGGTTTCGAGGCACTGGCCACTACCAGTGCAGGCCTGGCCTTCAGCCTGGGCCGGCCAGACGCCGAAGGCGCCTTGAGCCTGGACGATACGCTGGACAATGCCGGCGAGATCGTCGATGCCACCGCGCTGCCGGTGGCCGCCGATCTGGAAAACGGCTTTGGCGATTTGCCCGAAGACTGTGCCCAGACCATTCTGCGTGCCGCCGAAGTCGGCCTGGTAGGCGGCTCCATCGAAGATGCCAGTGGCCGCAGTGATGCGCCCATCTATGACTTCGGGCTGGCCGTGGAGCGCGTGCGCGCCGCTGTGCAGGCTGTGCGAAGCCTGCCATTCCCGTTCACCTTGTGCGCCCGGGCAGAAAACCTGCTGCACGGGCGCATGGACCTCGATGACACCATCCTGCGCCTGCAAGCCTATGCCGAAGCCGGTGCCGACGTGCTCTACGCCCCCGGGCTGCGCACTGTGGAGGAAGTCCGTGCCGTGGTGCAGGCAGTCGCACCGCGCCCTGTGAATGTGCTGATGGGCATGGCGGGCGTGCAGCTCAACGTCAACCAGTTGCAGGACCTGGGCGTGCGTCGCATCAGTGTGGGCTCCTCGCTGGCCCGTGCTGCACTCGGGGCCTTTCACCGAGCCGCGCTGGAAATTCGCGATGAGGGCACGTTCGGCTACGGTGAGCAGGCCATGCCGTTTGCCCAACTGAACGACCTGTTCCGCCGCTGATGCGGGCATTGCTGGCGATATTGGCCGGCCTGCTGACGGTGGCCGGCCTGGCCTGGCACTTCGGCTGGCGCCTGCCTGCCATGTGGAACCCCTGGGCACCGCTGGACGTAAGCCAGCCGCCCAACCTGCTGACCCCCTACAAACTGTCGCGCCTGCGCAATGACCCGGCGCTGTGCCGGCAGGCGCTGGAAACCAGCCACCTGCGTTACCGGGCACAAGCCGACAGCCCGGCGTCGGCCAACTGCCCGCTGCAGAACGTCTGGCGCATCGAGGGCGGCCAGGCGCGGCTGAGCAGCAGCTTTCTGGCCAGTTGCCCGCTGGCGGTGGCCTATGCACTGTTCGAGAACCATGGCTTGCAGCCGGCGGCGCAGGAAGTGTTTGGGCAATCGGTGACGCAGGTCGATCACCTGGGCAGCTTTGCCTGCCGCAATGTCTACCATCGCAAGCAGGGCCGATTGAGCCAGCACGCCACGGCCAATGCGCTGGACATCAGCGGATTTCGCCTGAAGGACGGCCGGCGCATTATTCTGGCGCGTGACTGGCAGGCAGGTGGACAGAAGGCGGAATTCCTGCACCGGGTGCAGCGGGCAGCTTGCGAGAGCTTCAGCACGGTACTGGGGCCGGACTACAACGCTGCGCACCGCAACCACTTCCATCTGGACATGGGGCGCTGGCAGATCTGTCGTTAGCTTCAGGCGTACGCGCGCACGTTGTTCAGCACCACTGGGCGCGCCCAGTGGATGTCGAACTCCAGGTCATTCTGCTGCTTGGCCAGGGTGGCTTCGTCGAACGGTTCGGGCGCCGGGTCCAGCAGGTTGGTCTCGAACTCGGCAATGGGCAGGAACAATGACCGTGGTGTGGGGCCCGGGCCAGGCTCGGCAATGGGCTGGCCCTGGCTCATTACCACCGGACGCAGCCAGCTGTTGTTGATGTCGAGCTGACGCTGCTGCTCGATCAGTTCAATGGCGCTGAACGGCTCGGGCGCGGGTGGCAGCAGCTTGGCCTCGAGCTCGGCCTTGGGCAGGAAAAGCGGCTCGGGCGGTGCCACCACGGTGTCTTGCACCGGGCAGGCGCGCTGGGCGTCGATCAGGGCCAGGGCACGGGCCCCGCCGATGGGTTCGCCGCTGTCCTGATCGTACTGCACGAACGACTGGCTGACGCCGTCTACGGGCTCTTCCTGCTGCTCGGCCATGGCCCGGGCAAAGAAATCCTGCCACAGGTGGCTGACGCCCCCGAGTGCCTGGGTGTTGTGCTGACTGTAGTTGCCGACAGGCGACAAATAGGTCAAGCCGATGGGAAGAGTATCTGACATGGCAGTCGTGCGCGCTGTGCTCTGGCAGAATAGCGGGATATTGCCTGTATCGGCCGTGGTTGCCGATTCATTAAGGGCTTGGTTTGATTTTTCGGGTGTGAACGATGGAAGAGCAAGGCACGGGTATCAGGGTCGAGGCAATGACAGCTGAGTATGCGCAACAGGCCAGGGCGTGGGCTGAACGCCTGGGCCTGCCGCTGCAGGACGATACCGCCGGCTTCGCTGTGCAGGTGGGCGCCGACGGCTTGCAGATTCAGCAACTGGGCCCGCAGGCGCCCGGGCCGGTGCGCGTGGACTTCGTCGAAGGCCAGGCTGCGCATCGCCGCCAGTTTGGCGGTGGCAACGGGCAGATGATCGCCAAGGCCGTGGGCATTGCCCAAGGTATCCGGCCGCAGGTGCTGGATGCCACGGCGGGGCTGGGCAAGGACGCGTTCGTGCTGGCCAGCCTTGGCTGCCAGATGACCCTGATCGAGCGCCAGCCGCTCATTGCCGCGCTGCTGGAGGACGGCCTGGCGCGGGCGCGAGCGGACGAAGAAGTGGGCCCGATTGTCGGGCGCATGCGCCTGCTGACCGGCAACGCCATCGAGCGCATGCGCGCCTGGGAAGGGGAGGCGCCGCAGGTGATCTACCTCGACCCGATGTTCCCGCACCGCGACAAGAGCGCCCTGGTGAAAAAGGAAATGCGCGTGTTCCGGCCTTTGGTGGGCGATGACCTGGATGCCCCGGCCCTGCTCGAAGCCGCCCTGGCGCTGGCCAGCCACCGGGTGGTGGTGAAGCGCCCGCGCAAGGCGCCGACCATCGACGGGCCGAAGCCGAGCCATAGCCTTGAGGGTAAGTCGAGCCGCTATGACATTTATCCGAAGAAGGCGTTGAAGGCCTAGTCTCCACGCAGGCGCCTCAGGCGTTCTTTCAACTCTTGGTCTACAAAGTCTTCCGGGATTGAAGGGTCAATGGTTGAAGGGCCGCCAAGTATATCTTCAGCGGTTTTACGGCTAGGGCCGGAGTAGACTGGAATTTCACCATGTAGCTCTTGAGTAAGTGTAAAGTTAAAACGACCGTTCTGGTCAGCTGACAACTTTTTCAATGTTGCGTGTTGCCGATCAAGCGTGCTTAATTCTTGGAGCGCATTTTCCGTTATATGAGGAGCGTCATATTTAAGTCCAAGTTCTAGTTTTTTTTCAGATCTGAGTTGGCGCTTGCTGATGGATTTTGAGAGCTTATTGTATTCATTTCTAGATAGGTTAGGTCTGCGCTCATCCAGACGTGGAGCAAGCTTCTTGTATGAATAGCCACCATTGAGCTTTTTGTACAGCCTTCCGAAAAATCTGCCGCTAGGGTCCACTCTGTTGATGGGGTCGTTACCGCAATAGGCATAGGCATTGAGACCACCTTTTCCGAACGGGGAAAAGCTGTCCGCACTGTGAAAGCGCATCAGTCTTGAATTGAACAGACGGTGACCATTACCTAGCAAGTAACCTATGGCAGAGGGTAACCAGCTCTGGCCTGTGAATCGAGATAGTAAGGGGTTGGTAGGCGGGCAATTGTCATTGCCGTAAGGGCTGTAGTTAATGTTCCTCTGGCTTTTCGAGCCAATGCTGACTGTTGATTCTTGTGCGTCGGTGGCCAATAGACGTACTTGTGGAGGGGTATTTGTCGATTCGCTTAGATTCCGGTTATTGGCGCTGAGCAATGTCTGGTGAGTACTCCCTGTATGCCAGGTTGAAAGCTTATTATCCTTATAGAAAAAAATCAGTGTGTGCGCTGGCATGGTGATGCGTTCATGTTAATGAGTTAGATATGAACCTACCGGGAGTTTTTCTGTTTGGCTACTGGCAGAAATGCTAGGTAGGCGCATTGGTTAAACAGGTTCGGCTGATTGGCGAATATGGCCCGTTGTGCGCCTCTATCGCGACACAAGGCCCCCTATAATGGCCTGTGTCCAACATCGATCAGTGTGTAGGAGCGGGTTTACCCGCGAATATGGTGGCGGCAGCAACGGTGAACGGCTGGTAGAAATTGGCCGGCAGACCCGGCCCTTTCGCGGGTAAACCCGCTCCTACAGGGGGACGTGATAGGTGTTTTCAGGGTGGAAAGCCCGCAAGAATACTGCTACCACCTCTCGCACATGCGCCTCGGCCTCATCCCCCTCCAGCGGCCCCGCACAACCCAGCAGCAAGCGGTAATCTGGCGCCCCCTTGACCAGGCAGAAGAAGTGCTCCGCCGCCCTCAATGGGTTGTCGATGCGCAGCAGCCCGCGCTCGTGGGCCCCGCGCAGCAGGGCTTCCATCCCGGCCAGCACGCGCTTGGGCCCGGCCTCGTAGAAGTACTCGCCAAAACTCGGGTCCAGGCTGCCCTGGGCCATGATCAGGCGGCTGAGCTTGATCGCTTCGTCACTGCTGATAAGCGCCTGGAAGTTGCGGGCAATGGTCAGCAGCACTTCTTCCACCGGTACCCCCTCGGGATACTCGAACAGCAGGTCAGGCAACTGGATCTGGCAGGTGGCCATGACCGCCGAGCAGAACAGGGTCTGCTTGTCGGTGAAGTGGCTGTACACGGTGAGCTTTGAAACACCTGCCGCCGCAGCGACCGCATCCATGCTGGTGTTGGCGTAGCCAAGGCTGAGGAACAGCGTCTTGGCCGCTTCGAGGATCGCCTCGCGCTTGGCCAGGTCCTTGGGCCGGCCCGGGCCGATGGGTGCGTCGTTGGACATTGTGGTCTGCATCTGGTTGAAGGATCACCATCTTAACGGGTCAGGCGCCATCCGGCGAAAGCCAGGCTGCATTACCTGCTCACCGCACGCTTGAAAAACCAGCGCACACCCTTCCCGCCATCCTTTCGCTGACTTAATATACCCGTCAGTACAAATATTAAATGTGCACTCCGCGAAAGGATTCATCATGTTGCGCCATGCCTTGTCCATCGCTCTGCCCGCCGCTGCTGCCCTGCTTCTGGCGGCGTGTGGCCAGGAAGCCGCCCCACCCGCAGCACCGCGCCCGGCACTGGTGGTTCAGCCACAGCCGGCCGAAGCCGCTGCCGACAGTTACCCCGGTGAGGTGCGTGCGCGTTTCGAACCGGAGCTGGCCTTCCGCATTGGCGGCAAGGTCAGCAACCGTTTGGTCGAGGAAGGGCAGCGGGTCAAGGCCGACCAGCCGCTGGCCGAACTGGACCCGCAGGACGTGCATCTGCAGCTGGAAGCCAACCGCGCCCGGGTGGCCGCTGCGCAGGCCAATCTGTCGCTGGTGCGCGCCGAGCGCGACCGCTACCAGAAGCTGCTGGAGCGGCAGATGGTCAGCCATTCCCTGTACGACAATGCCGAAAACCTCTACCGCGCAGGCCTTGCCCGTCTGAAGCAGGCCAAAGCCGAGTTCGATGTGGCTGGCAACCAGGCCGAATATGCCGTATTGCGTGCGCCGCAGGCCGGGGTGATCGCCAAGCGCCAGGTTGAAGTGGGCCAGGTGGTCGCCGCCGGGCAGACCGTGTTTACCCTCGCCGCCGATGGCGAGCGAGAAGTGGTCATCGGCCTGCCGGAACAGCAGTTCGCTCGCTTCGCTGTGGGTCAACCGGTGAGCGTGGAGCTGTGGTCGCACCCGCAGGCACGTTTCCAGGGGCGCATTCGCGAGCTGTCACCGGCTGCCGACCCGCGCTCGCGCACGTTCGCGGCGCGCGTCGCCTTTACCACGGCCGCCGTTCCGGCTGAGTTGGGCCAGAGCGCCCGGGTGTTCATCGCCAAGGATGGGCTGATCCCGCTGTCGGTACCGCTGTCGGCAGTGACTGCGGAAAACGGTCAGGCCTATGTCTGGCGGGTGAACAAGGAAAGCCGCCTGGAGCGGGCGACCGTGCGGCTGGGGGCATATGGCAGCGACAGTGTGC
Source organism: Pseudomonas sp. yb_5 (assembly GCF_043103865.1). Classification (NCBI taxonomy): domain Bacteria; kingdom Pseudomonadati; phylum Pseudomonadota; class Gammaproteobacteria; order Pseudomonadales; family Pseudomonadaceae; genus Pseudomonas; species Pseudomonas sp. yb_5. Next base: position 10,175 of record NZ_JBICKE010000131.1, on the reverse strand, counting down.
CGGTGCTCGAAGGCCTGGACCCAGGTGACTGGGTGGTTGCCGCTGGTGGCCATGTACTGCGCGAGGGCCAGGAGGTACGCCCCGTGGACCGCAGCAACCGTGTAGTGAACCTGGCGGCCAAGGAGTAAGTCCCGATGGGTTTCAACCTTTCTGCCTGGGCGCTGCGCAACCGCCAGATCGTCCTGTTCCTGATGATCCTGCTGGCCGCCATTGGCGCCATGTCGTACACCAAGCTTGGCCAGAGCGAGGACCCGCCATTCACCTTCAAGGCCATGGTCATCCGCACCCTGTGGCCAGGCGCCAGCGCCGAAGAAGTGTCGCGCCAGGTGACCGAGCGCATCGAGAAGAAGCTGATGGAAACCGGCGAGTACGAAAAGATTGTCTCGTTCTCTCGCCCCGGTGAATCGCAGGTCACTTTCATGGCCCGCGACTCGCTGCATTCCCAAGACATCCCTGAGCTGTGGTACCAGATCCGCAAGAAGGTTGCGGACATTCGTCATACCTTGCCACCGGAGATCCAGGGCCCGTTCTTCAATGACGAGTTCGGCACTACCTTCGGCAATATCTATGCGCTGACTGGTGAGGGTTTCGATTATGCGCTGCTCAAGGACTACGCCGACCGTATCCAGATCCAGCTGCAGCGGGTCAAGGATGTGGGCAAGGTCGAGCTGATCGGCCTGCAGGACGAGAAAGTCTGGATCGAGCTGTCCAACCTCAAGCTGGCGACCCTCGGGGTGCCCCTGGAAGCTGTGCAGAAGGCGTTGCAAGAGCAGAACGCGGTGAGCACCGCCGGTTTCTTCGAGACGCCCAGCGAGCGCCTGCATCTGCGGGTGAGCGGGCGTTTCGACAGCGTCGAGCAGATCCGCCAGTTCCCCATTCGCGTGGGTGATCGCACCTTCCGGATTGGCGATGTCGCCGAGGTGCACCGTGGCTTCAACGACCCACCCGCACCACGCATGCGCTTCATGGGCGAGGATGCCATTGGCCTGGCAGTGTCGATGAAAGACGGTGGTGACATCCTGGTGCTGGGCAAGGCCCTGGAAGGCGAGTTCGAGCGCCTGGCGCACAGCCTGCCGGCCGGCATGGAGCTGCGCAAGGTCTCGGATCAACCGGCGGCGGTGAAGGCTGGCGTGGGGGAGTTCGTCCAGGTGCTGGTCGAGGCGCTGGTCATTGTGCTGCTGGTGAGCTTCTTCTCGCTGGGCCTGCGCACCGGCCTGGTGGTGGCGCTGGCCATTCCGCTGGTGTTGGCCATGACCTTTGCCGCCATGCATTACTTCGGCATCGGCCTGCACAAGATTTCCCTCGGCGCACTGGTGCTGGCCCTGGGCTTGCTGGTGGATGACGCGATCATTGCCGTGGAGATGATGGCGATCAAGATGGAGCAGGGCTACGACCGGCTCAAGGCGGCCAGCTATGCCTGGACTAGTACGGCCTTCCCGATGCTTACCGGCACGCTGATCACGGCAGCAGGTTTTCTGCCGATTGCCACCGCGGCCTCCAGCACGGGCGAATACACCCGGTCGATCTTCCAGGTGGTAACCATCGCTCTGCTGACCTCGTGGGTGGTGGCCGTGGTGTTCGTGCCTTACCTGGGCGAGCGCCTGTTACCCGACCTGGCCAAGCTGCATGCCGCGCGCCATGGCAAGGACGGCCATGCGCCAGACCCATACGCCACCCCGTTCTACCAGCGCGTGCGACGGCTGGTGGAGTGGTGCGTACGGCGGCGCAAGACGGTAATCCTGCTGACCATCGCTGCCTTTGTCGGCAGCATCCTGCTGTTCCGCTTCGTACCCCAGCAGTTCTTCCCTGCTTCCGGGCGCCCGGAGCTGATGGTTGACCTGAAGCTGGCCGAAGGCGCCTCGCTGGCCAATACCGCCGAGCGGGTCAAGCAGCTGGAGGCGCTGCTCAAGCAGCAGGACGGTATCGACAACTACGTGGCCTATGTGGGCACCGGTTCGCCGCGCTTCTACCTGCCGTTGGACCAGCAACTGCCGGCAGCCAGCTTTGCCCAGTTCGTGGTGCTGGCCAAGTCGATGGAAGACCGCGAGCGCCTGCGCAGTTGGCTGATCAGCACTGTGGACCAGCAGTTCCCCGACCTGCGTGCCCGGGTCACGCGCCTGGAAAACGGCCCGCCCGTGGGCTACCCGGTGCAGTTCCGGGTCACTGGCGAGCATATCGAGAAGGCCCGTGCACTGGCCCGTGAAGTGGCTGACAAAGTACGCGAGAACCCGCATGTGGTGAACGTGCATCTGGACTGGGAGGAACCCAGCAAGGCGGTGTTCCTCGAAATCGACCAGGACCGCGCCCGGGCGCTGGGTGTGAGCACCGCGCACCTGGCGAGCTTCCTGCAAAGCTCGCTGATCGGCACCACGGTCAGCCAGTACCGAGAGGACAACGAGCTGATCGAGATCCTGCTGCGCGGCACCCCCCAGGAACGCAGTGAGCTGGGCAACCTGGGTAGCCTGGCGTTGCCCACCGACAATGGCCAGAGCGTGGCGCTGTCGCAGGTGGCGACCCTGGAGTACGGCTTTGAAGAAGGCATTATCTGGCACCGCAACCGCTTGCCGACGGTGACCGTGCGTGCCGATATCTACGACCAGGAGCAGCCGGCGACGCTGGTGAAACAGATTCTGCCGACCCTGCAGGACATCCGCGCCAAGCTGCCCGATGGCTACCTGCTGGAGGTGGGCGGCACGGTGGAGGACTCCGAACGGGGGCAGAAATCGGTGAATGCCGGCATGCCACTGTTCGTCGTGGTAGTGCTGAGCTTGCTGATGATCCAGCTGCGCAGTTTCTCGCGCACGGTGATGGTGTTCCTCACCGCGCCGCTGGGGCTGATTGGTGTGACCCTGTTCCTGCTGGTGTTCCGCCAGCCGTTCGGCTTTGTCGCCATGCTCGGCACCATTGCCTTGGCGGGGATGATCATGCGCAACTCGGTGATCCTGGTGGACCAGATCGAGCAGGACATCGCAGCGGGGATGGAGCGCTGGCAGGCGATCATCGAGGCTACGGTGCGGCGCTTCCGGCCGATCGTGCTGACCGCGCTGGCGGCGGTGCTGGCCATGATCCCGTTGTCACGTAGTGTGTTCTATGGACCGATGGCGGTGGCGATCATGGGTGGGCTGATCGTGGCCACGGTGCTTACACTGCTGTTCCTACCGGCGTTGTATGCGGCGTGGTTCAGGGTGAAGAAGGGCTGAAGGCCGCTCCTACAACGGCCTGTGTCCAACCCCGCCGCCGTGTAGGAGCGGGTTTACCCGCGAATACGGTGGCGGCAGCAACGGTGAGCGGCTGGTGAAAATTGGCCAGCAGGCCCGGCCCTTTCGCGGGTGAACCCGCTCCTACAGAGGACCGCGCAGGCTTTTCGATCATTGTAGGAGCGGTTTTACCCGCGAATACGGTAGCGGCAGCAACGGTGAACGGCTGGTGAAAATTGGCCAGCAGGCCCGGCCCTTTCGCGGGTGAACCCGCTCCTACAGCGCGCCGAAGACCTTCTTGGCCAGGCTGGTAGCCGCGGCTGCCGGGTTCTGGCGAATGCTCTGCTCCTGTTTGCCGATCATCTCGAACAGGCCATCCAGCGCCTTCTCGGTCACGTAGTTCTCGATATTGGCGTCATCCTTGACCAGCCCCAGGCCTTTGGCCTGGGCAGCGAAGGCATTGTACTGCTGGGCCACGCCGACCTTGTCGGTGGCCTGCTTGACGATTGGCAGGAACTTGGCGCGGATCTGCTCGCGGCTGCTCTTGTTCAGGTACTGGGTGGCCGAGTCGTCACCGCCGCTGAGGATGCCCTTGGCATCGGTCACGCTCATGTTCTTCACGGCATCCACCAAAATCGCCTGGGCCTGCGGCACGGCAGCCTCGGCGGCCTTGTTCATGCTGGTTTCCAGGGCTTCGACCTGTTCACCCTTGCCGAACATTTTCATCGCCTTGGCAGCTTTGCCCAGGTTGCCTGGCAGCTCGATGCGCACGTCCGGGTTGTTGCTGAAGCCGCCTGGGGCACTCAGTTGCTTGACGGCCAGTTGCGCACCTTGGGTCAGGGCGTCCTTCAGGCCGCCGGTGGCGTCTTTCTGGCTGAGGTCGCCGAGCGACAGGGCCAGGGCACTGGCCGACAGCAGCAGGCCGGCGCACAGGGTGGTGAAGCGCAGGGAAGTGCGGATCATGAAGCTTTCCTTGTAAACGGATGAGTACGGGTATCAGCGAACCTGGTCTACCTTGATGCGTACAGATTGCGGGTCACTGCCATCGAGCGCGACAGCGTGGTGTTCGGTATTGATGAACAGCAACTTGCCATTCAGCTCGATGCGCGCGCTCACCGCATAGCGGTGGCCAGGCTTGACCTGCGCGGGGTCATAGGTGAGATGGAACGGCAGTGGTACGTTGCCTTTGACCGGGCCGGCCTGGCGCGCCAGGGTTACGGCAGGGGCGTCCATCAGCGACACATCCTGCAGTTCCACGCTCAGGGTGGCGGCAGGCGGCAGGGCAATGCGCTGCAGGTAGAAGACTTCACCGTCCAGGCTGGCCTGGCTGTGTGGGGTTTGGCTGGAACAGGCTGCAAGCAGGGATGCGCAACACAGCATAAAGAGCTTTTTCATGGAATCTCCGGTGTCCTTGGAGCTGGCTTGTGGCCAACCCCAGGGACTTTAGCGGATTTTCCCGACCGATGAACCGTTAGAGTGCCGAAGTTTCCAGCCCATCGTCACGGTGCAGGGCCACCTGGCGGATCGACAGGCGCAGCTCGGCCGACAGCACACGCTTGGCCACGCCCTCGGCCAGCTCGCCGAGCTTGTCGTGATAACCCAGCTTGCCTTGCGCGTCGGCGTGCAGCACGCCTTGCTGAAGCAGGGTCTGGATGAAGTGGCGGAACAGCGTCTTGTCGAAGAACTCCGGCGCGTTCAGGCCATGCAGGATCGACAGGCGCTGGGCCATCATCACGCACAAGTCTTCCAGCGCTTCGGCGCTCAGGCTGTTCTGCCCGCTGTTGATCAGCAGCGAGGTGGCCATGTAGAAGCGCTGCAGGGTCTGGGTGATGGTGCGGGCAAGCAGGGTCAGCAAAACGAACTGCCTCGAGCTGGGCGCCGGGCGCACGTACAGGTCGTTGTCCTGGCGCAGCAGGCCCTGTTCCACCAACGCGACCAGCCATTGGTCGATGACCTCGTCCAGCTGTTCTGGTGTCCAGCGCAGGAACAGTTCGGCCTGCAGGTAGGGGTAAAGCGCGTGCACATACTGGCCCAGCAGTTGGCGGCTCATGCGTGAACTGCTGAGGAAGAAGCTGGCCAGCAGCGCCGGCAGGGCGAAGATGTGCAGCACGTTGTTGCGGTAATAGGTCATCAGTACCGCATTGCCTTCATCCAGATAGAGGATGCGGCCCAGGGCGTCCTTCTGCTCGGCCACCAGGTTCATGCTGCGTACATGTTCGATCAATGCCTGGCCGTCGCCCTCGGGCAGGGTGGTGTGCGGCGAGTAGGGCACTTGGCGCAGGAGCGCCAGGTACAGGTCGAGTACGCGGGTCAGGGCGCGTTCGTCCAGGGCAAGGCGGCTGGTGGACAGCAGTGCCAGGGCCACCAGGTTGACCGGGTTGATGGCGGCTGCCTCGTTGAGGTGACGGGCCACGGTTTCTCCCAGGCGAGCGGTGGTAGCGTTGAGCCAGTCCGGACGGTACTGCGGACCGTGATCCTGGTCACGCCAGCCGGGCTGCTGCTGGTCGAGGAAACCAGCCAGGCGGATGGGTTCGCCGAAGTTGACGTAGACCTGGCCAAAGCGCTGCTTGAGTGCGCCGAACACCTTGAAGATGTCGAACACCGACTCCTTCTTCTTGCTGGCGCCGCGCAGTTCGCCCAGGTAGGTACGGCCTTCGAGCACGCGCTCGTAGCCGATGTACACCGGCACGAACACGATTGGTGTACGCGACGAACGCAGGAAGCTGCGCAGGGTAATGGCCAGCATCCCGGTGCGCGGCTGCAACATGCGCCCGGTGCGCGAGCGGCCGCCTTCGACGAAGTACTCGACCGGGAAACCCTTGGTGTACAGCGTGTGCAGGTACTCGTTGAACACTGCCGTGTAAAGCGGGTTGCCCTTGAACGTGCGGCGCATGAAGAAGGCGCCACCACGGCGTAGCAGGTTACCCACCACCGGCATGTTGAGGTTGATGCCCGCCGCCACGTGCGGCGGGGTGAGGCCGTTGCGGAACAGCAGGTACGACAGCAGCAGGTAGTCGATGTGGCTGCGGTGGCACGGCACGTAGATCACTTCATGGCCAGGGGCGATACCCTGTACCTGTTCGATGTGGTTGACCTTGATGCCGTCGTAGATCTTGTTCCAGAACCAGCTGAGCACCACTTCGAGGAAGCGGATGGCGGTGTAAGTGTAGTCCGAGGCTATCTCGTTGCCGTAGCGCAGTGCCTGGGCCTCGGCTTTGGCCAGCGGCAGGTTCTCGCGCTGCGCTTCGTCGGCAATCGCCTGGCGCACTTGCGGAGCATGGACCAGGCCTTTGACCAGGGTGCGTCGGTGCGAGATGTCCGGGCCGATGACAGCAGTCTTGAGGTTGCGAAAGTGCACGCGCATCAGGCGCTGGGCCATGCGCACGGTGCGCTCGTGGCCTTTGTTGTGCTGCACCAGTTCGCGCAGGTGGATTGGCGCGGAGAATTGTACCCGGGTCTTGCGCCCGAGGATCAGTACGGTCAGCAGCCGGCGCAGGCGCCCGGTTACCGCCCAGCTGTCGGCGAACAGCAGCTTCCAGGGGCTGGACTCGCTGGCCGGGGTCTGGCCCCAGAACACGCTGACAGGAATGATCTGCGCATCTTCTTCGGCATGCTGGCTGACGGCAGCCACCAGGCGCTCGAGCGTGGGCGGGGCGCCACTTTTGTCCTGCCGGCCGAGCCAGTCCGGGTCGGGGGTCAGGTAGAAGAACGCGGCGGGTTCCTGCAGTGGGCCGACGGCTACCGGCAGCACCGGGCGCGGCAGCCCCGCCTTGGTGCACTCGTGGTCGAGCACGGCCAGGTCGGTGAGCGCGGGCGAGGGCAGCGCATAGAACACCGGCCGACTGCGGTCCAGGTTGAGGGTCATGGAAGACTGGTTGATGGTCTCGGAGCGCACCCACAGGTACAACAGGCGACGCAGGCCGCCGAAGATCAGGCGGCGCAGGGGGGAACGGGTCATGGGGTGTGTGCCCTGGGTGTGATTATCAGGTGAGTATCCTGCTATTTAGTCTGCCGTATCGGCGTAAGTTCAGCAAAATTCGGCCAACAGCGGGGCCGTCATCAATTTTTTTTGTTCTGTGTCATATACTCGGCCTGCCACTTGCAGGATATTTCGGCAAGCGGCGTTGGCATGGGGCAGGTGACCTCATGCCTGCAAGGCGATCTTCACAATAAAAATCCGGAGTAGTTCAGATGTCGTCTCGTGAGACTGGGAATGTAAAGTGGTTCAACGATGCCAAGGGTTACGGCTTCATTCAGCGCGAAGGTGGTGCAGATGTGTTCGTCCACTATCGGGCGATTCGCGGTGAGGGGCATCGTACCCTGGTCGAAGGGCAGCGGGTGGAGTACGCCTGCGTGCAGGGCCAGAAAGGCCTGCAAGCCGAAGACGTAGTGGGCCTCTGAGCCTCTGGTTTCAAGCCGTAGGAGCGGGCTTGCCCGCGAAGCAGCCACCACGGTGGCTGCCACGGGCATGGCCCGTGTTCGCGGGTAAACCCGCTCCTACAGAAACGAGCAAGGCTGCCGTTTCATGATGTACGCCAGGTGATTTCCTCCTCACCGTCGGCGCTGATGCGGACCCAGCGGTCGGCATCTTCTTCCCCGTCTTCCTCAACCCAGCCACCCGGCGCACAGCGCACTTCCACACCCAGCGCGGCAAATGCAGCCCTGGCGCAGGCAACGTCATCGGCCCACGGCGTCTGGTCGCTTTCCAGGTACAGGCTGTTCCATTTCCCTACAGCCTTGGGTAACCAAGTGACCGGAATGTTACCGGCATGGCATTTGAAGGTCTGGCCTTTCTGCTTCCATTCAGTGCACGGGCCGATTGCCTGGGCAAGCCACTCGGCAATCTGCTTGTGGTCGACGTCGGCGTCCTTCAGGTAGATCTCGATATCAGGTTGACGCATAAGGGCTCCGGTGTGCTCAGTCTTGGCGCACGAAATAGTCATAACGCATGGAAACCGTGACCTCGAACGGCTCGGGCTGGTCGATCACCCGGGCACGTTTTTCGGCGCTGGCGCGCCAGCCGTGTGGGGTCATGGCCAGCAGGTCGGCGCGGGCCTTGGGCGCGGCCAGGCTCAGGCGGAACTCGAGGGTTTCGCTGTGGGCATGGGCCATGCCTTCAGGGACCAGGGCCAGGTGCTTGTCGTCGGCGTAAGGGCGTACTTCATCGTAGAGCACTTCACGCAGTTCCATCAGATGGCCGCTGGTCGGGCCGACCCGCATCAGGCCGCCGCCGGGGCTGAGCAAACGCTTGGCCTCGGCCCAGTCCAGCGGGCTGAAAACGCTGGCGATGAACTGGCAGCTGGCGTCGGTCAGCGGTACGCGGGCCATGCTGGCGACCATCCAGGTGACCGCCGGTGCTCGGCGGCAGGCACGCTTGACCGCTTCGCGGGAGATGTCCAGCGCATAGCCGTCGGCGGCCGGCAAGGCCTGGGCGATCTGTGCGGTGTAGTAACCCTCGCCGCAGCCGATGTCCAGCCAGGCGCCAGGCTGGCGCTCGGCGGCCAGCTCGGCCAGGCGGCGGGCGACTGGCGCGTAATGGCCGGCGTCGAGAAAGTCGCGGCGTGCTTCGACCATGGCCTGGTTGTCACCGGGGTCGCGGCTGTTCTTGTGCTGCACCGGCAGCAGGTTCAGGTAACCCTGGCGGGCGCGGTCGAAGCGGTGGCCAGCCGGGCACACCACACCATTGTCGAGCCGGCTCAGCGGCGCCTGGCAAAGCGGGCAGGCAAGCATCAGGCGAGCAACCGGACCAGGGTCTGGTAGTAGATTTCGGTCAGCAGATCGAGGTCGCTGGCAAGGATCCGCTCGTCAACCTGGTGGATGGTGGCGTTGACCGGGCCGAGTTCGACTACCTGGGTGCCCATGGTTGCGATGAAACGGCCATCGGAGGTGCCGCCGCTGGTGGAGGGCTGGGTTTCGCGACCGGTGACGCCCTTGATGCTGGCCGCCACGGCGTCGAGCAGCTCGCCTGGTTCGGTCAGGAATGGCAGGCCCGACAGTGCCCAATCGACCGACCAGTCCAGTTCATGCTTGTCGAGAATCGCCGACACTCGGGCCTGCAGGCCTTCGACGGTGGACTCGGTAGAGAAGCGGAAGTTGAACAGCGCGGTCAGCTCGCCCGGGACCACGTTGGTGGCGCCGGTGCCGGAATTGACGTTGGAGATTTGGAAGCTGGTTGGCGGGAAAAACGCGTTGCCTTCGTCCCAGTGCTCGGCAGCCAGTTCCGCCAGGGCCGGGGCGGCCAGGTGGATCGGGTTGCGCGCCAGGTGCGGATAGGCCACATGGCCCTGCTTGCCGCGTATGGTCAGCTTGGCGCCCAGTGAACCACGGCGGCCGTTCTTGACCACGTCACCCAGCAAGGTGGTGCTGGACGGTTCGCCGACGATGCACCAGTCCAGGCGCTCGTTGCGCGCTTTCAGGCGCTCGACCACCGCCTTGGTGCCGTGGTGGGCCGGGCCTTCCTCGTCGCTGGTGATCAGAAACGCGACCTTGCCGCGATGGTCCGGGTAGTCCTGCACAAAGCGCTCGCTGGCGATGACCATGGACGCCAGGCTGCCCTTCATGTCGGCGGCGCCACGACCGCAGAGCATGCCGTCGGCGTCGATCAGCGCCTCGAACGGTTCATGCTGCCATTGCTGGACCGGGCCGGTGGGCACCACGTCGGTGTGGCCGGCAAAGCACAGCACCGGGCCTTCCTGGTTGCCGTGGGTGGCCCAGAAGTTGTCGACGTCTTCGATGCGCATCGGCTCCAGCTGGAAACCAACGGCGCCCAGACGGTTCATCATCTGCGCCTGGCAATCGGCATCGACGGGGGTGACCGAGGGACGACGGATCAGGTCGCAGGCCAGTTGAAGGGTAGGCGAGAGCTCGGCAGGGGCCGTCATGGGGAACTCCGGGGCAAGGCAAGGCTGGGAAATCTGAGGGGCGTTATCTTATATCAAACCGAAGGGCCAATGGGGCCGCTTTGCGGCCCTATCGCGA
>NZ_JBICKE010000130.1:0-22562 GCF_043103865.1 Pseudomonas sp. yb_5 | reverse complement strand
GTATTCGCGGGTAAACCCGCTCCTACACCTGGCATGTCGGGGGTTGGGCACAGGCCGCCGTAGGAGCGGGTTCACCCGCGAAAGGGCCGGGCCTGCTGGCCAATCTCCTTCGGCCATTCACCGTTGCCGCCGCCACCGTATTCGCGGGTAAACCCGCTCCTACGCCGATCCGTGAACCATCCCTCACCCCAGGGTTTTCCCACCCCGGCAACCCGCGTATCATCCGCATACACAAATCTGAACATTCCCACGCCAGTTCCAGACCATGAGTCTTGCGCCCCCTGCGGGCATGGCAGTTTCAGGTACCCAGACAATCATCAGTGACATATAACGACTGGCCAGTTTCGTGGCCGGGCCAGGCATGCCGGCTGTCCGACGGATGGGACGGTGCCCGATGAGATTTGAAGGAATAGGTTTTGATCAAGCGTAGAAAGGTTGCAATCGTTGGTTGTGCGTACCGTTTTCCTGGCTCTTCCAATGCAGGCTTCTGGCAAAACCTGATGGAGGGCCGCGACCTGGTGACCCAGGTTGACCCGTCGCGTTGGAACAAACGCGAGTTCTTGCACCCGGACAAGGCCAGCCCTGCAACCAGCTACACCTTCGCCTCAGGCACCCTGGGGGATATCAGCGCTTTCGACGCAGGCTTCTTCAGCATCTCGCCGCGTGAAGCCGCGATGATGGACCCGCAGCAGCGCATGCTGCTGGAAATGTGCTGGGAAACCTTCGAAAACGCCGGGGTCAAGCCGTCCAGCCTGCGTGGCAGCAACTGCGGCGTGTACCTGGGCATCGCCGGGGTCGAGCAGTCCTACCGCCTGCTCGAGGACCTGTCGGCCATCGATGGCGCCACGGCGACCGGCAACACCATGAGCATCGCGGCCAACCGCCTGTCGTTCTTCTACGACCTGCGTGGCCCGAGCATGGCCATCGACACCGCCTGCTCGTCGTCGCTGGTGGCCTTCCACCAGGCGTGCCAGGCCATCCTCAGCGGTGATGTCGACCAAGCCGTAACGGGCGGTATCAGCCTGCACATGCACCCGTTCGGCTTCATGATCTTCGCCAAGGCGACCATGCTGTCGCGCACCGGGCGCTGCCAGTCGTTCGACGAAAACGGCGACGGTTATGCCCGCTCCGAAGGCGGCGGGTTGTTCCTGCTCAAGGACTACGACCAGGCAGTGGCCGATGGAAATACCATTTTGGCGGTGGTGGCGGCCAGTGCGGTGAACACCGACGGGCGCAAGTCCAGCCTGACCCTGCCCAATGCCGAGGCCCAGGCTGCGTTGCTCAAGCGCGCCTACACCCAGGCCGGCATCGCCCCCGAGCAGTTGGACTACCTGGAAGCCCACGGCACCGGTACCGCCGTGGGGGACCCGATCGAAACCCGCGCCATCGGCGAGGCGCTGGGCCAGGCGCGCGGCGCCGGCAACCCGCTGCCAATCGGCTCGGTGAAAAGCAACCTCGGGCACCTTGAAGCCGCCTCTGGCGTGGCCGGCCTGATGAAGGCACTGAACTGCCTGGCCGAGCGCACCGTGCCCGCTACCATTGGCGTGCAGGCGCTGAACCCGAACATCGCGTTCGCCGACCTCAACCTGCAAGTGGTCACCGAGCCCCTGCCGCTGAAGGCCGATGGCCAGTTGACCGTGGGGGTGAACTCGTTCGGCTTTGGCGGCGCCAACGCCCATGTCATCCTGCAAAGCCCCGAGCCACAGGCGCCGGCAGCGCAAGCGGCCAGCACCCGGCGCGTGCCGTTACTGCTCAGTGCCAAGAGCGAACAAGGCCTGCGCGCAACCGCTGAACGCTTTGCCGCCTACCTGGCCGAGCAGCCCCAGGCCGACTATTACGATGTGGCCTACCAGGCGATGTATCGCCGCGATGCACACAGCCACCGCCTGCTGCTGGTCTGCGACAACGCAGCCGAAGCCGCCCAGGCGCTGGACGACTATGCCCAGGACCCGACCCTCAGCGAACTGAGCGCAGTGCTGGAGGCCGGCCAGGCCCTGGACGGCGCCTCGGCACCGGTATTTGTCTATTCCGGCAACGGCTCGCAATGGCAGGGCATGGGCCGGGCGATGCTCGACCAGCCGCTGTTCGCCGCCGCCGTGGATGAAGTGGACGCGTTGTTCCAGCCCTTGGCGGGCTACTCGCTGCGCGCCGAGCTGCTGGGGGACAACGGCGAAGGCCGTTATGCACGTACCGAAATCGCCCAGCCGGCGCTGTTTGCCCTGCAAGTGGCGGTTACCAAAGTGCTGGCTGCCGAAGGCATTCAGCCGGTGGCGGTGATCGGCCACAGTGTGGGTGAAGTGGCGGCGGCCTGGGCCAGCGGCGCGTTGAGCCTGGAGGACGCCACCCAGGTCATCTTCCACCGCAGCCGCCTGCAGGGCCTGACCCGTGGTACCGGGAAGATGACGGCGGTCGGCCTCTCGGGTGAGGCCACGGCGCAACTGATTGCCGAACTGAAACTGGACGGCCGCCTGGTGGTGGCTGGCGAGAACAGCGCCCGCGGCGCTACTGTGGCCGGTGAGGTCGACGCCCTGGCACTGCTGGAAGCGGCCCTGGAAGAGCGCCAGGTATTCGCCCGTCGCCTGGACCTGGACTACGCCTTCCACTCGCCGGCCATGGACCCGATCAAGCAAGCGGTTATCGACGACCTCGCGCATATCCGCCCGCAGGCTACGAAAATTCCGTTCTACTCCACTGTCGTCGGTGGCCAGTTGAACGGCGAACGCCTGGACAGCCAGTACTGGTGGCAGAACATCCGCTTCCCGGTGCTGTTCCAGGGCGCTCTGGCTGCCCTGGTGCGCAATGGCCTTAACCTGTTCGTCGAAGTGGGCCCGCATGCGATCCTGCGCAGCTACGTCAACGATGTGCTGGCCGAGTGCGAACAACCGGGGCAGGTGATTGCCACCCTCAAGCGCAGCGACCACAGCCCGCTGCTGCTGGAACGTACCGTAGCCCGCCTGCAGATTGCTGCCGTCGAGCCACAGTGGCAGGCGCGCTTCCCGGTGGCCGGGCGCCCGCTGCGCCTGCCTAACTATGCCTGGCAGCGCGACCATTTCAGCTTGCCGGTCACTGCCGAGGCCTATGGCCCGCTGAGCCACGAGCGCGTGCACCCGTTGCTGGGTTACCCGGTAACAGACCAGGCGCTGACCTGGGAAAACCGCCTGGATACCCAGCAGTACCCGACCCTGGCCGACCACAAGGTGGGTGAGTCGGTACTGTTCCCGGGGGCAGGCTTTACCGAGCTGGCCCTGGCCGTTGCGCAACTGCACCAGCCGGGCGAGTTCGTCGATATTGAAGAGCTGGAAATCCACAACCCTCTGCTGCTGAGCAGCGAGGCCATCAAGAAAGTGCGCGTGCAGGTGGAAGAGGCCGACGGCACGCTGCGCATCAGCTCGCGCACGTTGATGCAGCGCGAAGACTGGGTGCAGCACGTGGTCGCACGCTTGCCGGGCGAAGCGCGCGGTGTGCTGCTGGACACCCGGGCACCGGCGTTGCCAGCCCGCCCGGCAGACTTCACCGGCGAGCAGCACCTGGCAATGACCTGCGCGGTTGGCCTGAACTACGGCCCCGCTTACCAGACCGTGGCCGCAGCCTGGCTGGAGGGGGAGCGCGTGTTGGCGCAGTTGACCGTGCCTGCTGCCATCGAACACGAACTGGCAAGCCTGCACCTGCACCCGGCGTTGCTGGACGGTGCCTTCCAGCTGATTACCGAGCTGCTGGCCAGCCGCCAGGGGCATGACGATGGCCTGGCGTTCATCCCCGTCAAGCTTGGGCGCATTGCCTTTACCAATGCCGGCGGTGTGCCGGTGCTGGCCGAGGTTCGCCAGCGCAAGCGCACCGCGCATTCGCTGTTGGTCGACTTCACCCTGTTCGATGCCAGCGGCGCTGCTGTGCTGGCGATCAAGGATGCGCGCATGCGTGCCGTACGCCTGCAGTACGACCGCAGTGGCGATATCAAGCGTATGGGCCATGTTGGGCAGGCCGCGCCAGGCGCGGTTGTGCCTGTGCAGCGTAACGCCGTGGCCTGCTCGCCGCTGGTCGAGGCCTTGCAGTGCCTGGCGGACGAGCCGGCGCAGGTGCGTTACCTGAATGAAGTGGAGCCACTGCTGGATGTGCTGTGCAGCAGCTTTGTCCTCGATGCGGTGGAACAGGCCGGCGGCTGCATCAGTGCCGAGCAGGTCGCGCAGTGGTCGCAGGGCCAGGGCGACTTCCTGGCGATGCTGTTGCGCCATGCCGAGCACGACGGCAGCCTGCAGCGCAGCGCTGACGGCGGCTGGCAACTGGTCGACCAGGGCGAGCGCCCGACCTCGCAGGCTATCTGGCAAGAGCTGTTCAAGAGCTACCCCGAGTACTTCCAGATTATCCATTCCGTGGGCCGCATCGGCCGACATCTGTCGGCGTTGCTGGATGGCAGCCAGGCCTTCGACACCCTGCAACCGCGCGAAACCAGCGGTGCTAGCCTGGCGCGTCTGGTGCTGGGTGCGGCAGGGCAGCAGCACCTGCTCAGCGGCATTGGCCAGACCTTGGCCGCACGCCTGGCGCAACTGCCGCCGGGCCAGCGCCTGCGCGTGCTGGAATTCGGCTTTGGTGGCGCTTCGTTTGCCGAGCTGTTGTACGCCGGTCTGGATTTCGATCGCCTCGATTATGCCTATTGTGTCGCCGAGCCTGAGCTTGAGCAGCGCCTGCGTGACGACTGCCCGGCGCTGGAGGTATTTGGCCTGGAGCAACTGGCCGACGCCGGTACGTTCGACTGGGTACTGGTGCCTACCGATTTTGGCCCCCTTGATACGCTGGGTGACGCCCTGCGCCTGGCCAGTGGCCGGCTCAACCCGCACGGCCAGTTGGCGCTGCTTGGGCAGTACCCGGCGCGCTGGGCCGATTTCGTCTTCGGTGCCCAGCCAGACTGGTGGCTGGCCGGCCCGCAGCAGGCGTTGTCGCGCCAGCAAGGCCCGGCGTTCTGGAGCCATGAGCTGCAGCGGCATGGCCTGACCGCATTGCGCACGCTGGAGGCGTTGCCGGGTAACGCCTGTGGTAGCTACCTGTTGCTGGCGGACAAGCCCGCCGGTGCAGACACTGCTGCACCTGTGGCCGTGCAGCGCTGGGCCGTACTCGCCGAAGCAGGGCAGGGCGCCGCCCTGCGCCTGGCAGAGCAACTGCGCGCCCAAGGCCAGCAGGTTGACCTGTTGCAGCCGGGTGACGCCCAGGCGCTGGCAGCTCAGCTTGGCGCCTTTGCCCAGCCCCCTGAGCATGTGCTGCACCTGGCTGGTTTCGACAGCGGCACAGGCCTCGATGGCCAGGCCGAGCGCTGCATGCAAGCGGCCGCGCTGGTGCAGGCCTGTGAGTCGCTGACGATCGCCCCGCAGTGCTGGCTGTTCAGCCGTGGCGCTGCCGAGCACCTGTACAGCGTCGACACCGCCGCTGAGGTCGCGGCCATCGGCGACGCCGCCTTGTGGGGCTTTGGCCGTACCTTGGCCAACGAATCCCCGCACTGTCGTATTCGCCTGCTCGATCTGGCCCACGCGGCAGCGGTCGAGCTGGCGGTACCTGCGTTGCTGCACGCCGACAGCGAAACCGAGCTGGCCCTGGACGCCGAAGGCCGTCGCTACGTGCCGCGCCTGCGCGTGCTGGCCGACCAGCCGCGCCGCGCAGTGGGCGATGCGCAGTGGGTGTGCCTGGGCTTCGACCTGCCGGGCCAGCTGCGCAACCTGCGCTGGGAAGTGCGTGAGCCGCGTCAACCGGCGGCGGATGAGCTGGACATTCAGGTGCGCGCGACGGGCCTTAACTTCCGTGACGTGATGTTCGCCCTCGGCCTGCTGTCGGACGAAGCCATCGAAAACGGCTTCTCCGGCCCTACCCTGGGCTTCGAATTTGCCGGTGTGGTGCAGGGCAAAGGCGCCGAGGCAGTGGGCGACTTCGCCCCGGGTGACCGTGTGGTGGGCTTTGGCCCCTGCAGCTTCGCCAACCGCCTGGTCACCAACGCCAACGCCGTTGCACGCATCCCTGAAGGGATGTCGTTCGAAGCGGCGGCGACCATTCCGAGTACCTTCTTCACCGTGTACTACGCGCTGCATCACCTGGCGCGCCTGGAACCGGGTGAGAAGGTGCTGATCCACGGTGCTGCCGGTGGCGTGGGCATCGCTGCCATCCAGATCGCCAAATGGCTGGGCGCAGAAATTCACGCCACCGCAGGCAGCGACGAGAAGCGCGACTTCCTGCGCCTGCTGGGCGTCAGCCACATCTACGACTCCCGTTCGCTGGCGTATGCCGACCAGGTGCTGGCAGCCACCGGTGGGCGTGGCGTGGACGTGGTGCTCAATTCGCTGGCCGGTGAGGCCATCAACCGCAACCTGCAGGTGCTGAAGCCGTTTGGTCGCTTCCTTGAGCTGGGCAAGCGCGACTTCTACCAGAACACCCGTATCGGCTTGCGCCCGTTCCGCAACAACATCAGCTATTTCGGTATCGACGCTGACCAATTGATGAGCGAGCGCCCTGCGCTCACCCGCCGCCTGTTCGCCGAAATGATGGAGCTGTTCGAGCAGGGCATCCTGCATCCGTTGCCGTTCCGCGAGTTCGACGCCAACCAGGTGGTCGAGGCCTACCGTTACATGCAGCAGGCGCGGCAGATTGGCAAGGTCGTGGTGACGTACGCCAACCCCATCCAGCAAACCGTCGACACCCGCGTGCAGCCGGTGCGGGCACTGCAGCTTGCTGCCGATGCCAGCTACCTGGTCACCGGCGGCCTGGGTGGCTTTGGCTTGCGTACTGCGCAGTGGCTGATCGACAAAGGTGCCCGTCACCTGGTGTTGCTGGGCCGTCGTGGCCCGGCCAGTGAAGAGGCCCAACCGCAACTGGCGTTGTGGCACGCTCAAGGTATCGATGTGCAGGCCGTGGCGTGCGACATCACCGACCGTGAGCAACTGCGCGGGGTGTTCGATCGCATCGCCGCCAGCCCGTGGCCACTGCGTGGCCTGGTGCATGCCGCGACGGTGATTGACGACAGCCTGATCCGCAACCTTGACGGCGACCAGTTGCGTCGCGTGCTGGAGCCCAAGGCCAAGGGCGCGCAGTACCTGCACGAGCTGACCCAGGGCCTGGCGCTGGACTTCTTCGTGATGTTCTCCTCGGCCACCACCTTGTTCGGCAACCCCGGCCAGGCCAACTACGTGGCGGCCAACCACTGGCTCGAAGCCCTTGCGCGGCACCGTCGTGCTCAAGGGCAGGCAGCCACCGCCGTGCTGTGGGGCGCCATCGACGATGTCGGCTTCCTGGCGCGCAACAGCCAGATCAAGGACGCCCTGCAGAGCCGCATGGGGGGCTCGGCGCTGCGGGCCGAGGCCGCCTTGGCACAGCTCGAGGCCATGCTGTTGCAGGGTGACAACGGCCATGGCGTGCTGGAGCTGGACTTCAAGGCGCTGGCGCGCTTCCTGCCGAGCGCCACTACACCACGCTTCAGCGAACTGGCCCGTGCCTATGGCGGCGACCATGAGGATGAAGGTGGCGGTGAAGACATCCAGCGCATGCTGGAGGAGCTTGACGATGGCGAACTGCTCGAACGCTTCGTCGACATGCTCAAGCACGAGGTGTGCGAGATTTTGCGCCTGCCGCCGGCGCGCCTGGATGCCCAGCGCCCGCTGCAGGAAATGGGGCTCGACTCGTTGATGAGCGTCGAGTTGGTAGTGGCGCTGGAAGAGCGTTTCGGTATTCGCCTGCCGGTGATGGAGCTGAGTGACAGCTCCAGCATCGACAAGCTTGCCGCACGTTTGCTGGAGCTGCTGCGCGGTGAAGCGGGCAGCAGCGAAGAGCAACTGGCGCAGAATGTGCTTGCCCGTCATGGCAGCGAGCACAGTGCCGAAGAGTTGGCGCAGTTGAACGCAGCCTTGGCCGACAGCAACGCGGCACCCAACCGATTGATTGATTAAGAGTGCCAGATGACAGCCAGAACCCCGACCGGCCTTGGTGGCGATGCCAAGCAACGCCTGATCCAGCAAGCCCTCGCCCGACGCCGCCATGTGGCTGCCGAGGGCGAGCAGGGCGCCACCCTGGAGCAGGTGCAGCAGGCTGCCCTGAAGGTGCCCGAGGCGCACTATCGCTTTGACCTGCACCCGGGGTACCAGCAACTGCGGGTTATCCAGCAGAGCGCCATGCAACTGGGCGTGAGCAACCCGTTCTTCCGTATGCACCAGGGCACCGCCGGTGCTCAGACGCAGATTGGTGAGCGCGAGTTTCTCAACTTTGCCAGTTACAACTACCTGGGCTACTCCGGCCACCCGACCGTGGCCGAAGCGGCCAAGGCGGCGATCGACCGCTACGGCACCTCGGTGTCGGCCAGCCGCCCGGTTTCTGGCGACCGCCCGCTGCACCGCGAGCTCGAGCGCGAGCTGGCGCGCCTGTACGAAGTGGACGATGCGGTGGTGATGGTCAGCGGCCATGCCACCAACGTCACCACCATCGGCTACCTGTTCGGGCCACGCGACCTGGTGGTGCATGACGAGCTGATTCACAACAGCGTGTTGCAGGGGATCCAGCTGTCGGGTGCCCGCCGTCTGAGTTTTGCCCACAACGACTGGCAGGCGCTGGACCGCCTGCTGGGCGAGCAGCGCCAGCACTTCGAGCGGGTGCTGGTGGTGGTGGAAGGCATCTACAGCATGGACGGCGACTACCCCGAGCTACCCCGGTTCGTCGAGCTCAAGCATAAGCACAAGGTTTTCCTGATGGTGGATGAAGCTCATTCGCTGGGGGTGATGGGTGCGACGGGCAAAGGTATTCGTGAGCATTTTGGGTTGGCTGGCGATGACGTCGACATCTGGATGGGGACCTTGAGCAAGACCCTGGCCAGTTGCGGCGGGTACATCGCGGGCCGCACGGCGCTGATCGAGCACCTGAAGTTTCTGGCGCCGGGCTTCTTGTACAGTGTTGGCATGCCGCCGGCGGTCACGGCCTCTGCGTTGGCAGCGTTGAAGTTGCTGGCTGCAGACAGCGAGCGGGTAGCGCAAGTGCAGGCGCGAGGGGAGCTGTTCCTGCGCCTGGCGCGTGAAGCTGGGCTGGACACGGCGACCAGTACCGGGTTGGCGGTGATCCCGGTGATTACCGGCAGTTCATTCAAGGCCGGTCGCTTGTCCAGCGCCCTGTTCGAGCGTGGCATCAATGCCCAGCCGATTTTGTACCCGGCGGTGCCAGAGCATTCGGCGCGGGTGCGGTTTTTTGTGTCTTGCGAGCATACCGAAGAGCAGATCAGGCATACCGTTGCGGTGGTGGCGGAGGAGATGGCGCGGCTGGGGTGATGGCCACGCCTACAGCCAGATGGCATCCCAGTGTGGGTATTCGCCGACATTGGGTGCCAGGCCGGCCCTGACCGGGTTGGCAATGATGTAGCGAGCGGCGTTGAGCAGGTCATCATCCTTGCGCATGGCGCGATCGCAGTAGCCCGCCTGCCAGATGGGGTTGGTTGTTACGCCGGCCTTGTGCAAGGCATGGCTGGACCTTGATTTGAAGCGGCGCATCAACGTGGCCAGCGTCACCTGTTTCAGTTCTATCAGCCAATGCACATGGTCGGGCATGACCACCCAGGCCAGCGTGGCGCAGCTGTTTTCCCGGTCTGCCTGGCGCAAGTGATTGACCACCAGCCTGGCCAGGTTGAAGTTGTGAAACAGGGGGCGACGCTGGTGGGTGACGGTTGTCAGCATGTACAGCCTGCCGGGGTGTGAAACCCGGTGGCGGCGTAGATGGTGGGCGTGGGCGTAGTGCATGTGGTCATCCTTGAGGCTTCGATCGTTCGAGCCAGCGTAGACGCCCACATGACGCCAGCAGCGATTCAACCATTGCAGAATGTGCCCACTGACCAGGGGGGGGCGGTGATTGGCCAGGGATATTGGCCAGCAGGCCCGGCCCTTTCGCGGGTGAACCCGCTCCTACGACGGCGTGCGCCCAACCACGGATGCGTTTCCGTGTAGGAGCGGGTTTACCCGCGAATACGGTGGCGGCAGCAACGGTGAACGGCCAGGGATACTGGCCCGCAGGCCCGGCCCATTCGCGGGTAAACCCGCTCCTACGACGGTCGGCGCCCAACCCTCGATCTGTGCCCACCCCCGATCAGCGTAGGAGCGGGTTCACCCGCGAATACGGTGGCGGCGGCAACGGTGAACGGCCAGGGATATTGGCCCGCAGGCCCGGCCCTTTCGCGGGTAAACCCGCTCCTACGACGGGTTGCGTTCAACCACCGGGCCGGGGTGGACTGGGCGTGGGTCAGATATGCGGTGCCTCATACGCATTCAACTGCTCCACAAACCGCCAATGGCTCTTCTTGCCAAACCCCATCAACTGCTTCAACCGGATATCCCAACGCATGTGGTGGTTGGCAATCCATGGCAATGCAAACAGGTGCGCCCCGCGCCAGGGTATGAACGGGTTACGCCGCAGGCTGGCATAAATTTCGACGCGGTGGCTGGCCTGGTGGCTCGCGCAGCGGGCATGGAAACCAGAGGTATCCGCCACCACCAGGGTGTTGGCTGGCACCGCAAAGCGACGGGGCGGCGGCAAACCGAGGGCAGCCAGCTCGGGCTCGTCGATACGGAACGAACCCTCACGGTGCATCTGCTCGCTGGAGCGCGCAGCCCCCAGGCTTTGACGATACTCCCAGGCCAAACGCTCCGGCGTCAGGCGGTGCGACCCCGGCACATAACTGAACGGCCCTTGGTCATCCGCCACATCGTCCAGGAACAACCACGCCTTCGCCGTAGGGTGAAAGGTGTCGGCATGCAGGCGGGTCTGCGGGTCCTGGTCGGCATTGGCGGCGTCGATCACGATCGACTGCAACTGGTAGGTAATGCCACCGGTATTGGACGACGCATACGCAATCAGGTCGCGTACCCCACGGTCCGCCACAAACGCCGCACTGGCCGGGTTTTGCGCCAGCACGTCCTGGTCAAGGCTGACCCGGCGGGTAACCGCACGGCCCTGGCGCATTTCCCAGCCGGTGCTGCGCAATGCACCCAGCTCGGCGCGCAAGGCTGCAAACTGCTCGGCAGGCAGGGCGTTTTCACGGATGAAAAAACCGTTCTGCTCAAAATGCGCGCGCTCACCGGCATCCAGCCGCGAGGCCAGCGCATTGCGACGGTAACCTGCCATGGCCATCGCCAACTGACGACGCTGCACATGCAGGCCCAGGGCATTGAGCCGGGCGCTGCCCAGCACCGGGTTGTTCTCGAACGACTTGGCATGGGTAGCCAACTGCAGGCAATGCCAGGGGAGTGCCGCGTAACGGCCGATGTCCTTGATCGAAACAGGCATGATCTAGTCCTTTGATGGGGCCAATGGCCGGCCACAGCCGAGCATGGTCCGGGTATAGTTGAGCAACGGCGCCACTCGCCGATAGGCCACCCGCGCCGGGTGTGGCGCGTTGAGGCAGGCGAGGGCGTGCCAGGCATCGCAGGGCAGGTCTTGCTGGACGTCGGCATAGCGCGCATAGCGCAACAAGGCGCCGGCTACCAACTGGTCCAGGGTTAAACGCCGGGTGCGGCGCGGCAAGGGCTGATGGTCCTCGGTCAGGCCCCAGCCGGCATAGAACGGCGTGCCATAGGTGACCACCGGCAGCCCGCGCAGCAAGGCTTCGAAACCGGCGGTGGAACTGAGCGTATGCAGTGCATCGACCTGGCCATACAGGCTGGCGATGTCCACACCCGCCAGGACCTGATCGGCCAGCCCCATCAGCTGTGCCGGGGCAATGTGCCCGCGGCGCTTGCCGGCTTCCACGTCGGGGTGCGGCTTGTACAGAATCCAGGCATCCGGCAACCGCGCGCGCACCTGTTGCAGCAGCCGCAGGTTGCACCCGGCACCGCCACCGCTGCACAGCGCCGAGGCGTCATCCTCGACCTGGCCCACCACCAGTACCCGCAGTTGCCCCGGCTGCCCCAGCAGGGCCGGGCGCACCTTGCTGCGCAGGTTGAACTTGCTGGTGCCGCTGGCAACGATCTGCGCCCGCAAGCGCGCCGCTTCGGCCAGGCATGGGGCGTCAAATTCGCCCTGCTGCAAGAGCTGCTCCAGGTCGCTGGCAGACTGCGCATCGTAATGAATGCCACCCCGGTCCAGCACCAGTGACAGCGCCGGGCTGTTGGTTGCCCCCAACCCCGTGGAGCGCAAGAAACCATCCTCGACCCGCCACAGTGGCACCCCCGCCTGGCGCGCACGTTCGGCCAGGCCGGCCGGCTCGCGCGCAGCCCACACCAGCAGCCGGCCCTGTTCGGCCGCTACCTGGCTTATCAGTTGCGGGCTGTCCACGCTGAAACGCAACTGCCCCCAACGGCTTGCGAAAAACCGCCGGATGTTGTGCTGCTTGTGCCGCTTCACGCCCAGTACCGTGGTGGGGCCGGCAAACGCAGCATCGCGGGCTTTCTTGTTGGCCAGCTGGCGGGCAACGGTCAAGGCATCGGTCAGTTGGCCGCTCAATGGGTCGACATAACGGCAGTAGCGCACATAGGCCGCCGCCACCAGTTGCACAAGGTCTGGCCGGGCCTGCCGGCGAGCAATGGCCATGCGGTCATCGGTCAGCCCCCAGCCTGCATAGAACGGCAGCCCGAAACAGGTCACCGGCACGCCCTGGATCAACGCCTCCAGCCCGGCCTGGCTGGTGCCCACGTACACGCGCCGGGCACGCCGGGCCAGTGACGCCCAGGCTACCGGCCGCGCCTCCAGCGTGACCCCACGGGCCCGCGCGGCATCCAGCAGGCAACTGGGCTTTTGCCCGCCCAGGCAGTCCGGGTGAATGCGCACGCGCACGTCGGCATCCGGGTTTTCTGCCAGGGCCTCATCCAGCATTCGCACGTAGTCGGCTTCGCAGAGCCCGCCGCCCGGGATCGAATAATCCCCGGCAGTCTGGTCCACCACCAGCACCAGCGGCCGCGTGCGGCCCAACGGGTCCTCCTCAGGCAGGTCCTGGGCGTTGTTGTACTTGCCGATGCCGCTGCTGCGCATCAAGGCAATCAGTTCGCGGGCGCAATCGAGTTCGTATGCGCTGAGCGCCTCGGGCTGCTGCAGGATGTTTTCCAGCAGCGACGGGCGGTCTGCCAGGTAGTGGATGCCCACCGGGTCGACCACCATGGACATCGGCGTATCGCCCTCGATGCCCAACGAAGATGAACGCAAAAAACCGTCTTCCAGCGCAATGTAGGGCAGCCCCCAGCGCTGGCACAGCACCCGGGCATGGGCCGACGACTGCTTGTAGCCGATACCGGCAATGGCCTTGAGCCCTTTGGGCGCCTTGCGGCCACGGCGCCACAGCCAGAAGGGCGGGCCTTCCGGGCCGAGGAACTGCGGCAGGTGCAGCACCTTCCAGGCCACCCATTGCGACATGATGCCGACCCAGCCGCTGCCGTCTACCAGGGCATCGGGTGGCACGTAACCTTCGGGCGGGTGGGGTACAAAGGGCGGTGTGTTGTGCATTACACGGCCCGCCACATGTTACGCACCGGCGGGAACGGCACCCAGCGCTTGCGGCGCAGGGCAAAGCCATTATGCAGGTACAGGTGCTGCGCCCGATGATTGCTCAGCGGCACCTCCAGCTCGACCTGGGTAAAGCCTTGGCCGGCGGCGTGCGCGCAGCACGCCTGCACCAGCGCCGAGCCCACGCCCTGCTGGCGTGCGGCCTTGCTGACCCGCAGCCCGTACAGCAAGAACGGGTAGCGCCATTCGCGCAGCTCGCTCAGGCAGAACCCGATAAACCGCACCCAGCCACTCAACACGCCGAACTCACGCACGAACGGCCGCCAGTGCAAGGCAAACGGCCCGCGCCGGCCATGCTTGAGCGCGGCAAAGCCCAGTGCCTGCTCGCCGTCGAAGGCCAGCAGCACACGGTCCCAGTGGATAGCCGCCCCCAGCAGGCGATAGCGGCAGGCCGTATTGCCAATCAGAAACGCCAGCGACCCCCGCCCCTCGGTCAGCAAGCGGGCCAAGGCAGGGTCTGCGGCACGCTCCGGCGACAGGTCCGATCCCAAAACGATACGCACCACGTTGTCAGGCTACCCCGGCACTGGCCATAGGCGTGTCCTGGCGGGTTGCCGGCGCCAAGGCATGGGCCAGCAATGTGCTGGAAAGCTGCTGCACCGGCATTGGCCTGGCCCCGCAGCCAGGCTGGCGGCGGTTGGACCACACCAGGTAGTCGGTATCCCCCGCGGGCGCACCAACAGCCTGGTACACCTCGGGCAAAATCGGCACATGGTCGCCAAAGAAGCACAGCAGCGCCTCGTTCGGCTGGGCCAGCAAGGTTTCGCGCAGCATGCCCAGCATGCGGTCGGCATTGCCGATGTGCCGCAGGTAGGGCGCCAGGTCTTTCATGCCCGGTTGCAGCGGGCGGTCGAACCAGGCGGGCAGCTCGTGCGCGGCTACGCTTTCCAGGTGCAACGGGCCATGGTTTTCCATGGTGACCGCATGGATGAACAGCGGCTGGGTGCGGCCTGGCGCCTGCAGCAGCGCGCGGATTTTGTCTGCCACGGCACAATCACCAATGAACGGCCCGGCCTTTTGCGAAGCGTTGAACGCCTTCACATCGATGAATTCATCAAAGCCCAAGGCCGGCAGCACCTTGTTGCGGCCATAGAAACCACCATCGTACGGGTGGATGCAAATGGTCCGGTACCCCTGCGCCTTGAGCCTGGAGGCGATACTGGGCAGGCCTTGGCGGGCCAGCACCCGGTACGGGTTGAAGCGGTGCACGCCCAGCCGGTCGGCGGGGATGCCGGTAAGGTAGGCGAACTCGGTACGCACCGTATTGGCGCCCCAGGCTGCCACCTGCAGTTTGCCCCGGGCCAGCGCCTGGCTGGCCAACAGGTCGTACTGGTCGAGCACTTGCGGGCGCACGCCAGGCCACAGCCCACGCACATCGAAGAACGACTCGCTCTGCACCGAGACCAAGTCCGGCAGCGCCTCGGCCTGGGCCGCTGGCGGCTGCGAAGAGGCTGGCACAGCCCCACCCGCAAACGGCGAGCCCAGCCCGTCGCGATCCACCGGCGCCCGCGCCGCCCAGAAGTACCGCCACAAACTGGCCGCCAGGCCCCAGCCGCGCACATCCCGCTCGGCATCAAAGCTCGGCCGCACAGGCCGATGCCCCAGGCGCAGCAAGCCCAGGCCCAGCGCCAGTGGCAGCAACGCCTCAAGCCGCGTGCCCGCCACCTCGAAGCTCAACCCCGCCCACAGGTAAACCAGAAAGCCCACTGCCAGCAGCGCGGCCTTGCCAAAGCCAAAGAACGGCAAGTACAACCGCGGAAACTTCACTGCATCGCTGAAATACTCGAAATCTGCACACACAAACGGCTCACGCAGCGAGTGATACTTGGCGTTGCTTACCAGCACGATCAGCAGCCACAGCAGCAACACATTCACGCCACTGAACAACGGCCGCGCCGTCAGTGCATACAACAGCCCGAAGGCCACACACCACAGCCCCGCGTGCAGCAGCCAGCAATCGGCCGGGCGACGCAGGGCAGGGCGGGGAACCAGCAGGTGCTCGACCGCGACGGTCAAGCCCAGGCCGATCAAGGCGACCGGCAACATGGAAACATCAATCACTGTACTTCAACCCACGCAGGATCATCGAAGAAAGCCACTGCGGGATAAGCCCCAGCAGCCAGGTGCCCAGGTTGAGCGGGAACGGAAAGCTGATACGCGCCTGGTTCGCTGCCAGCCCGCGCTTGATACGCCTGGCCGCTTTGTCGGCGGTCCACAGAAAAGGTTTAGGCCCGGGCATTTCGAAGCACATCTTCGACTCCACATACCCCGGCACAATCACATTCACTTTCACCCCTTCCGGCGCCAGCCAGTCGCGGATGGCCTCGCCGTACACACGGATGGCGGCCTTGCTGGCGCTGTAGGTCGGTGTGACCGGCAAACCACGCCAGCCCGCCAGCGAGCTGAACAGGGCGATCTGCCCGTCGCCACGGCTGCGCATGGCGGGCAGGGCAGCCTCGACGGTGGCCAAGGCGGCCATCACGTTCACTTCCATCAGGGCGCGGCTGTCGTCCCAGTCTTCCGCTTCGCCGTTGGCGCCCACGGCGGTGTTAAGCCCAGCGCCCACCAGCACCAGGTCGGGCTGATGCTGCTCGCTCACCCGGCGCACCATGGCCCGCAGGGCGTCCAGGTCGCGCACGTCGAGGGCCTCCAGCAACACCTGGGCACCCAGGGCGCGGCATTGTTCGGCCATTTCGGCCAGGCGGTCCTGGCGCCGGCCTTGCAGGATCAGCGTCACCCCCGGGGCGGCGTAGGCAGGCGCCAACGCGCCACCGATACCGCCTGTGGCGCCGGTGATGAGGATGCAGCGGGGTGAGGCATGCGAACTCATAGGTATTTTTCGATTCTTGAGGTTTTCGCCATCAGCACTTCCAGGCAGTTGGCCACGGCCATGTCCATGCCGCAGGCGGTGTAGAAGCCGCCGTTGACCTGGGTGGTGTGGATGACGGTGTTGCGGAAGCGATGGAAGAGCTTGATGTCCGGCATGTCCGGGGTGTGCCAGAAATCTGCCAGGCTGCCTTGGTGGGTAAGGCCGGGCATGGCGTAGATAGGGTCGGCCAAGGTGATGGTCGGGCGCCCGTGCAGCAGCGCCGAAGCCCCGGCGGTGCTGTTGACGGTAATCATGCCATTGATGTGCGAGAGCAAGGTTGGCATATGCCCGCTTTCCATGAACTCGACCCGGTCGGCCACGTCGTATTCGCGGGCCAGTGCCTCGGTGACGCGCCGGTAGTTGACCAGGCCAGGCGTCAACGGATGGTTCTTGACCAGCAGGCGGGCATTGAATGGGGCGTGCAGCGAGAACGAGTCGATCACGTGCTCGATGACCTGGGTCATGTTGTCGAACGGCGAGTGGTCGCGGATCTGCGCGTCGCTGTCCAACTGCAGCGGCAGCAGGAAGGTGGGCTGGCGCTCACGGGCGACATCGGCGACCAGCGCGTCGTCGTGGTTGCGGGCACGGAGCAGGCGCAGGCCTTGGCGGACGTACCCCATGTACTCCACAGCCGCGTTGAAGGGGGCGTGGGTTTGATACTTGGGATAGAACAGAGCATTCAACGCCCCGCCAGCGTGATAGAGCACGTCGTGAGCGGCACGGGCTGCAAAAGACAGTTTGAAGGGGTTGCCGTTCTGGTAGCGAGGAATGTGTTTGCCTACCTCGCGATACCAGTCAGGGTCCCGTGGCAAGCGCGAGTTGTTGTTGACGCCATCGCGCTCCAGGGTAATCCAGTAGGGCCGGAAGTAGCCTTCTTCGAATACATGTACCCGAATGCCCTGCAAACGCGCGAGTTTTATCGCCGTGCGGTGCACGGGGCGGCAGTCGCCAAACAGTACGAGATCAGTGATGTCCAGCTGGCGGAAAACCCCTGCATACCATGCTTCCAGGTCATCAGCTTTGCCAGGGCAGGCCATGTTCGGGCCATCGGCACCATACAGTTCATCGCCCACATTAAAGCGCACGCTGTGCACATACTGGCCAATATCACGTAAGGCTTTCGCCAGGCGCGCGAAAAAAGGCGAGCTGACGCCTTGTAGAAATAGGAAATTGCCGGTGGGAGCGCGCAGCAGAGGACCACGCGTCGCCCTTGCATTCAGTTGGTCGGGCGCTTCATGCCCAACAAACTGCTCAAGCGTCGTTTCAAGTCCTGCCATCGAGAGGGGGCTCCTGGCTGCGGCGTTAGCGCGTGCCAATTCTGTAATTCGTACAAGGTTTGTTCAGGGGTGGTAAACCGATTGGTGATGCGGCTTACATAGGTGGGGTAAAGCAGGAGTGTGCCGGCAACCAGTTCATCCAGGCTCAGTTTGCGGCTGCGTCGGGCTTTTACAACCGTTGACAGGTCCATGTCACGGGTCAAGCCCCAGCCGGCATAGAACGGCTGGCCATAGGTGGTGACGGGCACGCCGCGCAGCAGTGCTTCAAAGCCAGACTGTGAGGTCAGTACGTGCACTTCATCGACGACTTCCAGCAATTGCTGGAGTGGCGTGTTGCCAATGACTTCATCGCACCAGTGCACGGTTTGCTCTTCGTCACCGCCACGGGCACGGGTGCCAGCCAGCACTTCCGGGTGGGGCTTATACAGGAGCCATGCGCTGGGGTTCTGTGCGCGCACAGCTTTCAGCAACTGCAGGTTGCTACGTATGCTGTTACCGCCAAATCGAATGGAGGCGTCGTCTTCCACCTGGCCGGTGACCAGGATGACCTTTGCTGCGCCGACAGGGCGACTCCAGTTAGAGCCTGGCAAATTGTATTTGGTCAGCCCGGCAGCGCATATCGCCTTTCGTAGCGACTGGGCACGGCCAAGCAACTGCGCGTCGAACTGCTCTGTCGCAAGAATGCGCTCCAGACGCGAAGGTCGCGTGGCGTCGTAGTAGATGCCAATATCATCGAGCACCCACGACAGCGGTCTTGCCTTGCCTGCGCCGAGCCCTACAGAGCGTAGAAAGCCATCCTCGACCCGTTTGACCGGGTGAGGGTGCGTGTTCAGGTCATCATCGTGTTTACAGCCCCAGGCTACCACCGGCAGGTCTTGCGTCAGCGGATTTTCGGGCTTCACGAAGCGAATTTCTGCGCCGTTGAAGAACATTTCAACCAGTGGCTCTTTCCAGCGGCTGAATCCCAGCATTTGCACGGAGGTCGGCAGTACGCTGCGGTGACGTCTTTGCAGACCAAGCCAGTTGATCAGTAGCTCCGGGGAGCACGGTACGCCCCGCTCTGGGCAAACGTATCGTGGGTAGCCCACCAAAGTGGCATGAATCAATTGCGTCAAGGGTACCGGGTGGCGTCGTGACGGTGCGGGCAAGCGGTCTTCGGTCAGGCCCCAACCGGCGTAAAACGGCATGCCCCAAGTGTGTACTGGCACATTCCACAGCAGGGCATCAAAGCCGAGCTGCGAAGTCATCACAAAAACGGCGCGCATGTGTGGCAGTAGGTCGGCCGGGTGGGCATTGCGCGCAAGTATCTGCACCCGAGGGTTGCTTGCCAGTGCAGTAAGATCGAAGTGTCCTTGCTTGCGGCCTGCGACTACATCCGGGTGTACCTTGAGCACGATCGTGCTATCCGGATAGCGCGCCAAAGCCGCGTCAAGCATTGCCCGGAAATCTTCAGCGCCGGCGCCCTGCAGTGAAGCATCGCCACTAGTCTGGTCAGCGACCAACACACAGTTCTCAGGAAGCACTGGCAGCTCGATACGGGCATCGTTGTACTTCGAAACCCGCTGCTGCTGCCAAAGGTCACGAAGGGCCAAGGCGCGTCGCGTCTGTTCCGCATCAAGAGGGGTGGCAATCAGTTGTTCGAGCCTGGAAGGCTGGCTGGCATCGTAATAGACGCCCACGTCGTCCACGATCAATGACAGAGGCGGCTCATCGGCACCTAACCCCACCGAGCGAACGAAACCGTCTTCAAGTGTCAAGACAGGCTTACGCGCTTTCTGTGCTTCGGCCATTGCCTTGATTGCACTGGGTTTTCGGCCCCAGGCCATAAGCCAGTCGGCATGCTGCGCGTCACGCGCAACGCCGTTCTGAAGAACGTAGTCGGGCAACAAGGCAGGCAGCGTGCTGATGGCCTGGGCGCCCTTTGACAGGATTAGCAGGCGAGGGCGGGGCGAAACGTCATCCATAAACGCGAAGCAGCATCCATTGGCAGATGAGGGGCGACAAGGGCGCGGGGCCTTGGCGAACCGGTGGAAAAATGAGGGCGAATCTTAATACATATTCACATTTGCGCGCGCGCAGATTCGGCTAAAACGCAAAAAGAAATTAGACAATCTGCGTAAATGCTGATGGATGACATCAAAATGACATCTTATCGACGCGGACTGGACCAATCGTTGCCTTGCAGGGCATCCTCGCCACAATCAGTCCTTGACCAATAGTTCCAGCAGGTAGGCATATTTCTCTTGCAGGAGCTCCATCTTGTCGCGCTCTCGATACTCCTCGATCGTTTCGGGTCGCAGGCAGTGGAACAATGCGGTCAGCAGGAATACGTAGTGCAGGTTACGCAGGGCATCTTCGCGATCGAATCGTTCCGTCAGCGCGGCGGAGTAGGCCTCTACGAAGTCCTTCCGTGCAGCCAGGAAGACGTTCATCTCCTTGCGCCTGAAGAGGCTGCCAAGGTAAGCACCACCATCGAATCCCACCCGGCCTACCTTGACCTCGCTCCAGTCGATCAGGTGCAACTGCCCTTTGACCACGAACAGGTTCTTGCGCAGGTAATCCATGTGGCTGATACAACGAGGGCTGCGTCTCGCCTGGGCGGCCAGTCGCTGAATGACCGGTGTAAAGGCTTTGAAGCGCTGGGCCAACCCTGCAAAACGTGGGTCCTGCCTGCCAAGCTGCTCAAGCCCTGGCAGGCAGCGAGCAAAGTTGAAGCGTGGTCGAAGCAGAAACCAAGGGCGGAAAAAATCCATGCTCCAGTGCATCACTGCCTGTCGTGCCGGTCGCCCCTCCAGCTCAAGGTAGTCGTGGCTCAACACTTCGAGCTCGGCGATACCTTGTGCCAGTTGCTTGGCAATGGCGTGCATTCGGGGAGGTTTGCCTCGAACGAACGCGGTAAAGATAAAACTCTCCCAAGGGGTCTCGATGACGCCTAGGCAGGCAGGGTGACGAAAATGCATGCTGCCCGCAAGCATTCCTTCGGCGCGATGGAACCTGGCCTCTTGGCTACCGAGGAAGGCCACCTTGCGTATCGACTTCTCTACCACTTCCAGCGACTTCCCGGTGCTTGGGTCTGTCACGCTGTGGTGCCGTACGTAGTTGACGAACGAGGCGTTGGAGGCGAGGTCCTGGGTACGGATATCCAGCTGCTTTCCCCGCCAATGAGGCATCAGGTCAACCAGGTGCTGTTCCAGGGGGGCTCGCTGCCAGCGGTAAAAAGTCCTGTTCAAGGCGGGCTGGCAGGGGGGAGGGATGACATCCATGTAGGGGGGACGGTGTCCGATCTCTATCTAGAAGGGGCGTATGCTGCTGCATACATGGCTTGGGCACAACGAAAAATTACGATAAGACGTTGATGGATAAGGGCGAAAAGGCATCATTTGGCTTCTCCCTGGGTCGGTTTGGGGCAAGAAAAGCACGCCCTGCATAGCGGTGAAGCCGCACTCCGCAGCGTCGTTCGAACGCGCCCTTTGGATTCGATTACCTTCGTTTGGCCCCTTTCAGGTGCAGGGGCCCCAATCGTCGCCGTTACCTGCGCAAGTGGCAAGTTGGTGAGTAGAAGGGACAGGTGCGTAACTGTTGGGGTATCCGCTTTGGGCTCCCACCAGTCAGATTATCAACAAACTAAAGGCTGTCGCGCTTTGCTTCGCGATGTAAAAACTTTAACATTTGCGGCTTCGCATTTTTCAGATGTCGTCAGGGACGAAAATGAATCACCTCAGCATTGCCAAAGAAGCACTCATTGCGCAAGCCCAAGCCGTCACGCAATTGTCTGACCGCCTTGATGGCGAATTTCAGAGCGCAGTCGAGCTTATCCTCGGTTGCCAAGGTCGCACAGTGGTGTGTGGCATGGGCAAGTCCGGCCTGATCGGCCAGAAGATGGTCGCAACCTTTGCATCCACCGGCACCCCCAGCTTCTTCCTGCACCCGGCCGAAGCCTTCCATGGCGATCTGGGTATGCTCAAGCCGATCGACGTACTGATCCTCATCAGCTACAGCGGCGAGACTGAAGAGCTGATCAAGCTGATCCCGAGCCTCAAGTCGTTCGGTAACAAGATCATCGCCATGACCGGCAACGGCAAGTCCACGCTGGCCAAGCATGCGGATATCTGGCTGGATATCTCGGTCGAGCGCGAAGTCTGTCCGAACAACCTGGCACCAACCACCTCCACCTTGGCAACTATGGCCATGGGCGATGCGTTGGCTGTAGCGCTGATCGAAGCCATTCAGTTCAAGCCAATGGACTTCGCGCGCTATCACCCCGGTGGCAGCCTCGGTCGCAAGCTGCTCACCCGTGTACGTGATGTGATGCACTCGCCGGCACCTGTGGTTACCCCGACTACAAGCTTCCATGACTGCCTTTTGGTAATGACGCGCAGCCGGCTTGGCCTGACTGTGGTGATGGATGAGGAAAAACTCGTCGGTATCGTGACTGACGGTGACCTTCGTCGCGCCTTGCTGGAGAACGAAGGCGTCGTTCGCGAGACGGTTGCACAGTTTATGACTCCAAAGCCTCACACTATCCTGGAAGATTCGCAGCTGTCGGAAGCTGAGTCTTATATGTTGGATAACAAGATTCGGGCGTTGGCGGTGACCGATGCAGAGGGTTCTGTTGTGGGGGTTGTTGAGATTTTTGATTAATTTCGAAGAAATTAATTGGTTTTCAATTAGCCCGCAATTGCGGGCTTTTTCTTATTTTCACGGTGTCGGCGCTTAGGGTTATAAGATCTCTCGATGTAATCGAGAGATCTACAGTCTGGTCGAGACCGCCAAGGTCAACGGTCAAGAGCCCTATACGTAGCTGCGCCACGCACTGGAGCGGCTGCCCACGTTTCGTTGGTTGAGGACTACGAAGCCTTGTTGCCGTGGAACTGTTCGCCAGAGATGCCACGGTAAATCGCTAACCCACCGTTGAGTAGATAGGA